>CALMWN010000038.1 GCA_937873555.1 uncultured Clostridia bacterium | reverse complement strand
CTCGTGGGCTCGGAGATGTGTATAAGAGACAGATCACTGCTCGTGAAGGTGGTCGCTGGGGGTAGGGGGGTAAAAATCCTCAAACCCTTTGCACAGGGCAACGGGCGCGCAATCTTGCGTTATATTTCGCATAATCAAAATGGGGGTATAGGCAGGAAATCAAAATTGGATTGGAGGTGTGAAAATTGGCAGGAAATAAAAACAGCGGCAGCGGTGGAAAAAGAATCGGGGCTGGTCGAAAAAGTAAGCCGCTTGCAGATAAAATCTTGGAGGGTAACCCGGGAAAGCGGGCATTGAAAAAAATAGAATTCGAAAATGGTAGTGTTGATGTTCCCGATATTACTCTTTCAGAATTTTCAGCACCTTCAGTTCCAAAACCAAAGGACTATCTCACAGCAAAGCAAAAGCAAGGCGAGTTGATAGCAGAAGAAGTACGTACAGAGGTGTGGCTGTGGCTTAAGGAACGAAGGTGTGATCACCTGATACCGATGCTTTTGGTTGACCAGTATGCCATGAGTTATGCAAGATGGGTACAGGCTGAACAAGCAAGAAGTGAGTTTGGCTCATTGTCAAAGCACCCTACAACGGGAAACGCTCAGCAATCGCCATTTATTGTAATTGCTCAGAATGAAAGCAAGCAGGCACTGAATATCTGGCGGCTTATATATGACATTGTTGCTCAGAACTGCACAGTGGAAATGAAAATTGGAATGCCTGACAAAACCGCAACAATGAAGCGACTGCTGGGGCATTTGTAAATAAGGAGCTTTTAATATGGAGATACAAAAAATTAAGGCGGAGCTTTTGAATCCTGCGAAATATAATCCACGCAAGGACTTAAAGTCGGGTGACAAAGAATATGAAAAGTTAAAACGCAGTATTTTAGAGTTTGGCTATGTTGAACCTGTGATCTGGAATAAGAGAACTGGCAATGTTGTCGGAGGACATCAGCGGCTCAAGGTTCTAATGGATTACGGTTATACCGAAATAGACTGCGTAGTAGTTGACTTAGACGAACAGCATGAAAAGGCACTGAACATTGCTCTTAATAAGATTCAGGGTGAATGGGATGAAACAAAGCTGGCGGCATTGGTTGCCGAGCTTGATGCAGGAGCTTTCGATGTATCGCTCACAGGTTTTGATGCTGCTGAGATTGATGAGCTTATGAATCAGTGGTATTCAAAAGAAGCGGTACAGGATGAGTTTGATGTTGATAAAAATAAAGAGAAAATTGAAGCTTTAGGTGCAGTTACAAAGCCGGGAGATATATGGCTCTTGGGCGAACATAGACTGATGTGCGGCGATTCAACTTCTTTAGAGGCTTTTGAAAAGCTCATGAGCGGGAGGTATGCACAATGTGCAGTCACTTCACCGCCTTACGGTGTTGGGAAGGATTATGAGAAAAAAGGCATTGAGGCTTGGTTTGAAACTATAAAGCCTGTTATAAAAAACATCTGTAAGCATTCTGATATTATCTGTTGGCAGATGATTGACCTTTATTGCACAGGCACTCAGTTCATTGAACCAACAGGCTTCTATAGCGTCCAGATGTTTGCGGACAGCGGCTTTCGCCCTATCTGGATAAGGATATGGAAAAAGCAAGGCATGAACTTTGGTGTTGGACCCTATCATCTGGTAAGCAATAAACCTGTTCAGCAATATGAGTATATCTCTGCTTTCAGTAAGAATGGAGAGGCTGAGGAATACAATGACCAAGAATATGTCTGGCTTTCAGCCTTTGCCGGGCATAGCTTCAAGTTTGTTAAAAGGCTTACAAAAGAGGAACGTAAAAAATGGGGTTATGCGGGTATTTGGGAGATGACAACTGTTCGTGCTAATAAGGAACATCCAGCAATGTTCCCTGTGGAGCTTCCTTGGCGGTGTATCAAAATGCACTCGGACAGGGGCGGTATTGTTCTGGAGCCATTTAGCGGTAGTGGCACAACAATTATTGCTTGTGAACAGACTGAAAGGTGCTGCTATGCAATGGAACTCTCTCCTGTTTATTGTGATTTGGCGGTAAAACGCTGGGAGGAGTTTACGGGTAAGAAGGCAGTGAAAACAATGGGTGATGATGAATGCTAAATACCTTGTTGAATAGCAATTTTTAGGATATAATATTTTCTGTAGTAAAAAATTTGTCAAAAAGGAGTTAAAGACATGGCAAAAATGAAAATTAATATTCTAAACAAAGGTGATTCAGTTTTGTTTGTTAATGATAGACTTATAGCAGTTCAGCGTAAAAATGGTGAAGTAGATCTCATCCCGATGATGCTTGATAATGAAAATAATCTTCCCCGAATTGATACAAAAAACATTCTAACTATCGCATATGGAAAAAACACTGTCGAGACTGTAGTTGACGGTGACAATGGCGATATAAAGATAACAACTTTTTAGGGAGGTTATTTATGGCTGGGAAAAAGAATAATGCTGTTGTTGCAGTTATTGATGGTCTTACAGCTACTCAGGCTGCAAATATTCAAAATGATATTGTGAAATCGAAGAATAAACACGCTCCGAATTCAAGAGGTGTTGCAACTTTAGGTGATAGAAAAGATGTTGGGAAAATGCTGAATTCTGGTCAGTCTGCTACAAAGTTAATTGAATCAGGTGAGGTGAAATCAGGTGGCAAAAAGAAGAAGCAGTGAGCACTTAAAAGCTCAAAAACAAGGGAAAGATAGAGATTTACATACTTGCCAGATTTGTGGAGACAGTAACAAGGTGCAAGGTCATCATATTATAGATGTTCAATTTAACGGAAGTGCAAACAAGGATAATATTGTTTCGTTATGTGATGATCACCACAAAAAAGTTCATGCGGGTAAACTTAGTATAACTAAGTTCTAAAAAACTTAAGGAGCTTGAATATGACTAACGAAAATTATGATACAAATATTCCAGAAGACAAAATAAAAGAAGCTTTAAATGGGCAAAGAGAAGAAGCTGAAAAAATTATTTCTGATAAAAATAAAACTAAAGAATTTATTGATGATGTAATAAAAAAGCTTGGTAATATTCCTATAATTGGACCGTTTTTTGAAGATATACCTTTGCTTTGTTCGCTTACATATGATTATGTTACAGGGAAGTATAGAGAAATACCATTAGCATCAATTATAACTATTGCAGCTGCATTAGCATACTTTTTAAGTCCGATAGACTTAATTCCCGATCCTATTCCAGTTATAGGTTATGTCGATGATGCTGCAGTTATAGGATTTGCTATAATGGCGGTACATAATGATTTACAGTCATACAAAGAATGGAAAAGCAATAATGAATAACATTTAACTAATTTTTGTTCAGCAATGTTTAGATTTTTGAACCACACTTCATCGGTGTGGTTTTTTCATGCGCGCGTCCAGCGAAGCTGGACCGCAACTTACCGGTGAAAGTCCGGTACTGGTAACCGCCAAGGGGCCAGTTAGCTAATTCCGGTGCTTAACAGTAATGTTTGGTACTAAGCGGAAGGATAAAGTATCTGCCTAAACAGCAGGGCGAGCAAAGATGCAGGTCGTAACATAAAGTGAATTCTGCCGCATCGTCAAAAACGTCTCTGGTTAACAGAGGGAAAAGGGAATGCCGAGCCTTGGCATAATGGGTGAAGGCCATGGAAGATGGGAAGAACTTGGAAAGCACCATCGAAGAAATCCCCGGTGTAGAGGAAGCGACATGTATCGAAAGTGCGGTTCGGAACTGGAGAGACCCTACCCTGCACAGTAATTACTGTAAAGTGGAAGCATATAAGCCGGAAGGTGAAATTGTAAGCCAGCAGGAAGGGAGTCGGAGGAGCCCATAGTACCGAAATCTACAGACAACAAAACTGTAGACAGGGAAGGGGCGCTGCTTCATTCAAGCAACCAAAGGAGGTAAGAGCGAGTGAATGCCCGAAAGGCTAATAACACCATAGATAAAGTTCGACAACTTCAGAGGAAGCTATACCTAACAGCCAAAGGAAACAGCAAAAGAAAATTCCATGCCCTTTATGACAAAGTATATCGTAAAGACATACTTATGGAGGCATGGAAACGAGTCAGAGCAAACAAAGGTACAGGAGGGATAGACCAAATCAGCATTGAGGACGTTGAAAAACACGGGGTAGAGAAGTTTCTCGAAGAAACTGAACAAATGCTGAGAGACGGCAGATACCATCCGTTACCGGTGAGAAGAGTGTATATTGACAAAGGAGCAGGTAAGAAAAGACCGTTAGGAATACCCACGGTCAACACAAATTACACAGAGGCTCAATTACCTTTTGGGAAGTACAACAATTACTCACCCATTCCACCCTTTATGCGGGCAAAGTTATGCAATCCTCAAAGTGAAGGAGGTGAACGGAACGCGCAGATATTCGCTACAGATGGATACAGGAGTTGTTTGCGTTCCGGAATCCTGGACAGACCGGCAAGTACAAGGGAATATAGCTCAAGGTCAACAAGTGCTTCCTTTTGATGCACACATATTAAACGAATTAACTCAGCTCCTGCAAGATCTAGACAGATTTAAAAGCAACCATAATCGCATTGGTAATTCTAAGCAGCAGGGATAAATACTGATACGGATTCTAATGATATCAATAAACTAAAAAGATTTCCAACGCAGATAATATTTATCTCAGTATGCCTAGAGGAAGGATGACCCTAATGTCCAGTCCGATGTTAGTTGCTTTAGTAGGGAATGATGTACGCAGGGCAGATGAACTCGTTACAATCATTGCGGGATTAGTTCGCTCCTGCCTTGCTGAAATACACAAGGAGGGACAAGAACGCAATGACGTCACTGTCGAAAATTCGTCCGGAACACCTGAATCGAATAGCGATTGTGTACATTCGGCAATCGACTCTGAATCAGGTCCGATACAACCAGGAGAGCACGGAACGCCAGTATGCCATTCAGGAGAAGGCCATGAACCTGGGGTGGACACAAGAACAGATTCAAGTTATCGACGAAGACTTGGGGATATCGGGATCAGGTCGATCTCTCCGTCAAGGATTCCAGCAGCTTGTGGCCCAGGTCTCTTTCGGCGAAGTTGGCGCAGTATTTGGTCTGGAAGTTTCCCGGCTGGCCCGTTCTTCTGCAGAACTTCTGCGCCTCCTGGAGCTATGCGGTCTGTTCAATACAATTGTAGTGGATGAAGACGGCATATACGACCTTGGTGATTTCAACGACCGGCTCATACTAGGATTCAAGGGAACGATGAGCGAAGCAGAGCTGCATTTTCTTTATAATGGTACCAAGAGGTTGGACACAAAATCTGAAAAATAAGCTATAATAATT
>CALMWN010000037.1 GCA_937873555.1 uncultured Clostridia bacterium | reverse complement strand
TCCCAGGGCTATCCCAAGACCTTTCCGCTGTCCTACGGTATAATGCACGATTCCCTTATGCCTTCCCAACCTGTTGCCTTTCGTATCTACAAAATCACCGGGAATTATCTCATAATCGGTATTTTCACTGATATACCTGCCATAGTCATTGTCTTCCACAAAGCATATTTCCTGGCTGTCAGGTTTTGTAGCAACTGACAATCCGATTTCCCTTGCAATTTCCCTTACCCGCTCCTTTGTATATTCACCGATAGGCATCAGAGTTCTGGAAAGCTGCTGCTGGGTCAGGTTGTACAACGCATAGGTCTGATCCTTCCTGTCGGTGACCGACTTTTTGAGGAGATACCTGTTGATACTGCCATCATAATCAATGATTGCATAGTGCCCTGTTGCCACATAGTCTATACCCATAGAAACAGTCTTATGGAGCATTGCCTCGAACTTTACATATCTGTTGCAGGCAATACAGGGATTAGGAGTACGCCCTTTGAAATATTCGTCTTTAAAATAATCAATAACCTTTTCCTGGAAAACATCCTTGAAGTTAAGGACATAATACGGGATACCAAGCCTGTCAGCCACCCTTCTGGCATCGTCAACTGCAGAAAGCGAGCAGCAGCCGCCTTCGGTTTTAAGCCTTTCCTCTCCCTTGTCGGGCCATATCTGCATGGTGACTCCAATGACATCATATCCTTTTTCCAATAAAACGGCGGCAGCTACAGAACTATCAACGCCGCCGCTCATACCCAGCATGACACTTTTTTTCAAAATGCTTCCCCTCTCAAGAACCAGGTTGCAGTATCAATTATCATCCTCGGAGATGTGGTGTATGTCTTCACACCTTCTGCCGCAAGCATTGCAGCTGTCCTCCGTATCAAGCAGACCGTTTTTTCTTTTATAATCCTCTATTGCAGCATTGATTGCCTCTTCTGCAAGATTTGAACAGTGCATTTTAGCAGGCGGCAGACCGTCAAGCGCTTCCGCAACTGCTTTGTTGGTAATCTGCAGGGCTTCCTCTACTGTCTTTCCCTTTACCAGTTCCGTAGCCATACTGCTTGTAGCGACAGCCGCACCGCAGCCGAAGGTCTTGAATTTTGCATCTGTGATAACGTTGTTCTCTATTTTAAGATACATTTTCATTATATCTCCGCATTTGGGATTGCCGACCTGTCCAACACCATCCGCATTCTCAATTTCTCCGACATTTCTCGGGTTTGTGAAATGATCCATGACTTTTTCGCTATACATGATTCTTCCTTCTTTCTACACTTTTTCTCCCCAGTTATGTTTATCAGGGTTTATTATGTGAATTTTTATTAGTAACTTGTATACCGCTTCTTACGTGGCCGCATTTGCTGCGTGGGCTTCATACAAGGGAGACATCTCTCTCAGCCGCTGAACAATCTGAGGAAGTACTTCAAGCAGATAGTCAACATCCTCCTGTGTATTTTCATCCCCAAAGCTTATACGTAAGGAGCCGTGCGCTATTTCATGCGGTAGTCCGATTGCAAGGAGTACATGGGAGGGATCCAATGAACCGGAGGTACATGCCGATCCGCTGGAGGCGGCTATTCCCTTCATGTCAAGCAGCAGCAACAGCGATTCACCTTCGATGAATTCAAATGAAAAATTCACGCTACCGGGAAGCCTTTTGATCCTGTCTCCGTTCAACCTGACAAAAGGAACCCTTTTCATAACTTCTTCAATCGTTCTGTCCCTCAAGGCTATAAGCTTTGCATTATAGGCATCAAGATTTCGTGAAGCCAGCTCTATTGCTTTTCCAAGACCGACTACTGCAGGTACGTTTTCGGTACTGGCCCTTCTTCCGCGTTCCTGGTGGCCTCCGTGCATAAAGGAGATTATTTTTGTGCCCTTGCGGATATACAGTGCTCCAACACCCTTTGGACCATAAAATTTATGTCCAGACATGGATAAAAGATCTATATTCATATCTACGACATTAATCGCAATATTACCGACTGCCTGGACAGCATCCGTATGAAAGTATATTCCCTTCTCCCTTGCGACCTTTCCAATCTCTGGTATAGGTTGTATTGTGCCTATTTCATTGTTTGCAAACATTATGGAAATCAGTATTGTTGTCGGCTTTATTGCATTTTTAACCTGCTCGGCTGTCACAAGTCCGTTAGAGTCTACCGGGAGGTATGTAACTTCAAAGCCTTCGCTTTCAAGATATTGACAGGTATGAAGAACAGCCGGGTGTTCAATCGCAGTTGTAATTATATGATTTCCTTTAGCCTTATTGGCGTAAGCAACACCTTTTATTGCCCAATTGTCTGCTTCAGTCCCGGAGCCCGTGAAAAAGATTTCCTTTGCCTGCGCTCCCAGTGCCTGGGCTACTCTGTCCCTTGCCTCTTCAATTGCCTTTTTGCTTTCCCTGCCTATTGAATAGATGGAAGATGCATTCCCGTATTTTTCCGTGAAATACGGAAGCATTTCCTGGACTACCTCAGGTTTTACAGCAGTAGTAGCAGCATGATCAAAGTATATGAATTTATCTCCCATATGAACTTCTCCTTGTAAATTAGTCTGGCTTCGTCTTGTTTATCTTCTGTTTTTTTCAATATATTAATTCCCTTATTACTTACTTATAAACATTAATCTGTAGTAATTTAATTGGAATTAAAGTCATAAATCCAAACAGTTAAATATAGTATGTGTAATCTTCATTGGAACTACTCTTCCTGTACTCTTCCATTAGGTCTTCAAGTGTTATTGAATCAACAACCTCATTTATGCTGTCCCTTATTTTTGTCCATATGATTTTTGTAACGCACCCGTATGATCTTGAGCAATATGCAGGATCGTTTTCAATTACGCAATCCACAGGAGCAAGTGAGCCCTCGAGCGCCCTGAGTATTGCTCCAACAGTGATTGATCCGGCATCCTGCGACAGTATATAACCACCCTGAGCTCCCCTGATGCTTTTGACAAGCCCGGCCTTACGCAGCGCAGAAAAAAGCTGTTCCAGATAATTTTCGGATATTCCCTGTCTCTCTGCTATGCTCTTCAGTGAGATCTGTCCTTCAGAGTTATGAATTGAAAGGTCAAGCATAGCTTTAACACCATATCTTCCCTTTGTAGATAGCTTCATTTTATTGATCCCCCAATTCCAAGTAAATTACTTGGCTTTCATTTTACAAGCTTATCATGTTAATAAAATAATGTCAATATAAAAAAATAGCCTAATTAAAAATTAGACTATTTTGACAAATGGCAGTCCATAGTCATTATAGCTGTACTGACTACCATGCATGTATCCGATAATTACGGACGCGCAATGCGCACCCCTACAATATTTCACTATAATATACAATGCTTGTCTTTAATATAAACAGTAATTATTTTTTAAGTTATATTCTATCTATTTCGATTCCCCGCCTTCTTCCTTTTCGGGGGTTTTTTCCTTCCTAAGCTTGTTTGTAAATACGAATGAAAGGGCCACTACCATATAAACCGCTATGCTTAGCATCCTTTGATAGCCTATTACGATTATGTTCAGAATCAACAGTAAAAAACCCGCCAGAAGTATCCATGCCAAAACTCTCCTACCCATATTACCCTCCGTAAACGATTATTTTTTATCCCTGCATTTTTCCAGCCATTCTTTTATCCTGGCTTCATAGCCGTTTATACCCGGATGATAGTATATTGTTCCCTGCATTTCAGCCGGAAGATACTCCTGCTCGACTATATTCCCGGGATAATCATGAGCATATTTATAGCCTGAACCATAACCAAGATCCTTCATTCCGGAGGTAACGGCATTTCTAAGGTGCATGGGTACATCTCCGGTCCGTTTGTTCGAAACATCCTCAAGAGCCTTATTGATTGCTGCATAACTTGAATTGGACTTAGGGCTGGTTGCAACCATTACAGCTGCATGCGCAAGAAGTATTCTGGCTTCAGGCATTCCTATCATTCTTACTCCTTCAGCAGCTGCCACTGCAACCTGCAGTGCACTGGGGTTCGCCATGCCTACATCCTCGGAGGCACAGATTATAATCCTCCTGGCAAGGAATTCCGGGTCCTCACCTGCATATATAGCCCGGGCCAGATAGAAAACAGCAGCATCAGGATTGCTGCCCCGCATGGACTTGATGAAAGCACTTATATTGTCATAGTGGCTTTCTCCCGACTTATCAAAGGCAATAGCCCTTCTTTGGACGCACTCCTCCATCGTCTGCATGTCTATGAGGAGCTTGCCGTCTTTGGACAGTCCGGAAGTGATTACAGCCAATTCAAGTGCATTAAGCGCTATTCTTGCGTCCCCATTGCATATATTGGCCACATGCCTTATGGCATCCTCTTCAAACTCAATATCATAGCTTCCAAAACCCCTCTCCTTATCCTTGAGAGCTGTTTTTAAAAGGTCTGCAATATGCTGCTCGGTCAAAGGCTTAAGCATGAATACCGAGGATCTTGATATCAGGGCCTTGTTAACTTCGAAATACGGGTTTTCCGTAGTTGCACCGATAAGTACTATAGTTCCGTCTTCTACAAAGGGCAGCAGCGCATCCTGCTGGGACTTGTTGAACCTGTGTATCTCATCTATGAACAATACCGTTTTTCCGGAAGGGTTCAGCATGGGATTCTGGGTATCGGAAACTATCCTCTTTATATCGGCAACTCCAGCCGTCACGGCATTCAGCTTCTCAAAATTGGATTTTGTTGTTAATGCTATTATTCTTGCAAGAGATGTTTTTCCGGTTCCGGGAGGCCCATAAAGAATAATGGGAGTCAGTCTGTCAGCCTTTATCATCCTGTACAGCATTTTCCCCTTACCAATAATATGCTCCTGCCCGACAAACTCTTCAAGTGTTCTTGGGCTCATCCTGTAGGCCAGTGGTTCCTTGCGATCTGCCATGATATCCTTCCCTGCCGTAAATTATATTCACCCATATTATAGCATAAAGGAGTTGCAGTAAAAAGAGGTGCCATTTGGCACCCCTGTCATCTTACTGATATAGCGGATATTTTTCACTAAGTGTTTTAACTCTTTTAATTATCTTCTCCCTGGAATCTTCATAATCGGTAATAGTCATCCTTATCAGCTCGGCTATTTCCTCCATATCGTCCTCTTTCATACCCCTTGTGGTTACAGCCGGCGTACCTATCCTTATACCGCTTGTAATGAAGGGACTTTGTTTGTCGAAAGGAATTCCGTTTTTATTTACAGTGATATGAACCTCGTCAAGCCTAAGCTGTGCTTCCTTTCCTGTAATGCCGGCATTTGAAAGATCAAGCAGCATCAGATGGTTGTCGGTACCGTTTGAAACCAGCTTGAAGCCTTTTTCCATCAGTGCATTTGCCAAAGCATTTGCATTTTTGACTATTTGCGTCTGATACAGCTTGAAATCTTCTGTCAATACTTCTGTAAAGCTGACTGCCTTTGCAGCTATGACATGCATGAGCGGACCACCCTGGATACCCGGGAAGACAGCCTTGTCGATTGCCTTGGCAAACTCCTCCTTGCAAAGTATCATTCCGCCTCTCGGCCCACGCAAGGTTTTATGGGTTGTCGTAGTTACAAAGTGAGAGTACGGAACCGGATTCGGATGAAGGCCTGCAGCAACCAAACCGGCGATATGTGCCATATCAACCATAAGGTATGCTCCAACCTCATCGGCTATTTCCCTGAAAGCCTTGAAATCCAGAATCCTTGGATAAGCGCTCGCACCTGCTACAATTATTTTCGGGTTATTTTCCTTTGCAAGCCTTCTAACATTTTCATAATCTATGCGGCAGTCGGATTCACGGACTCCATATGGTACTATCCTGAAATATTTTCCCGATATATTCACAGGGCTTCCATGGGTCAGGTGCCCTCCGTGAGCCAGATTCATTCCGAGTATTGTGTCTCCGGGGTTTAAAACGGCAAAATAAACGGCTGTATTTGCCTGTGCTCCTGAATGGGGCTGGACATTTGCATGATCGGCTCCGAATATTTTTTTTGCCCTTTCTATAGCAAGGTTTTCGACGATATCAACACATTCACAGCCGCCGTAATATCTTTTCCCGGGATAACCTTCTGCGTATTTGTTTGTCAGAGGAGTGCCAAGCGCTTCCATTACAGCACTGCTTACAAAGTTTTCAGAAGCGATCAGTTCAATTTTGGTCCTTTGGCGGTCAACTTCGGCTTCTATAGCTTTTGCCACTTCGGGATCTATTTTTTTTATTTCATTTACACTATACATCTAAAG
>CALMWN010000036.1 GCA_937873555.1 uncultured Clostridia bacterium | reverse complement strand
AACTTAAGGCGCTCCCTTTTGCAAATCCTTTGAATAGCTTTTCTGCCGGAAAGCGCATTTACAAACAATGCTCCTGCCGATGTAGCCCACGCTCCTACGAAATAAAAGTCGTCAAGACCGGGTATACGCATACCGTCGTTTTTAAACAAACTTCCGAAGATATCCATCTTTTTATTCGGCAGGTTTGAGAAGAATTCTTGAAAGAAACCACTGGGAGTCTTCGAAATAGTAATCGCATTCTTCAAGCTGCAAATCGGCGGGAATGTCCTTGCTCCATATAAAGTTTCTTATCATCCTGCTCCACCTGTAGCTGCTGTCATCATCAAACCTTTCCCTGTATTTTTTATCCGGCACCCTGACATCATCAAATCTTTCCTTCAAGTGATGGGTATGCCCAATCGCCATCTTTAAAATCCCTTTGGAATCGGAAAAACTGATTGCCCTTTCTTTGCATAGAATAACCCTCTGTTGGAATAACGCAATATTTTCCACCTTTACATCATCCATGAGATCGATTTTCCCACAGGTCCTTTGTTTTAAAAGTTCGGAAAAGCACACAAAGAATCCGAAACCATAATTCCAATAATTCAAACCTTCCTTGCAGATTCCGTCGTCTCCATATCCTGACAAGAAGGACTCTATGGCTCCCATAACCCTGTATATCACAGGAGCAAGAACGGTGTAATCTTCCATGAGGTACATTGCCGCAGCACCTATTGAGCCTCCGCACACTGCTGCCCAGTTGTTGGTTTTTGTTTCCCAGCCGATAATGGAATCCATCATGCAGTACGAATCCAGCACCCTCTCTTTTATTTCCCCTTTTGCCCTTGATATGACAAGCGGAGACAATCTGTCTTCGAGGAAGAACATTATTTCAGATAAGGCAAACGCTGTTTCCGAGCTGAAAAGATCAATTGTTTTTTTATGGCCTCTCTTGTAAATCACCGTATCCATGGCATCTGCAGCATCACTTCTTTCCTTTGGCACGGTATTGCCCCCATTAGGCAGGTGTGCCGGCAGACACCAGGTATATTCATCTCAAATTGCCCATATTGTGTCTTCCAGTGCTTCTATATGCTTACTTTCTCCATAGAGCATGGATAAAAACGCAAACACATTCAATCTGGCTCTTCTGTCATAATAATATTCCTGGTATTCCGACCTGTTTCCGTTTTCACTGAAAAGCCTGTATTTGGAATAGGGTATCGCCTTTATAGGTTCCTTAAGATATCTCTCAGCCTTGCTTGCGACTTCTTCCACCATTTCCTTGTAAAAGGGCGATGTTTTTATTTCTTTCCACTTATTCATGTCCCTTGCTTCGGAGAAAAGATTCATCCTGATATTCGGACATTCCTCGCTGCCGTATCTCAATGCTTCCTTTACCTCTATCAAGCTGTATCTGTACAATGTATTTGCCTCCCGCCGGTTATTTTTAACAAAAACGCACTATTGCTTTTTAACATTATTCCTGTTCTTAAGCTTCGAATGGTTATTCATTAAAAGAGTGTTCACAATTCATCCTCCAAGATGGATTTTCATTATTATAGCATAATTTACCTACACTCCTATTATAAAAACCTGATTTCAAAGCGTCAATTTCTAATGTTTTGATATAATATATCTTTTTTTGATATTGGTAAGAGTAATATCCTACTTAAGCTTTTGCATATTCATTTTACATTTTACATAGAACGTCCTGTTACTAAATCAAAAAAGTATTTGTATAAAAAAACCGGAAAGCACTTTCAAAATGCTTTCCGGTTTTAACAGTGTTTAGTATATCAGACAAGAACGGGTTGTATTTGCTTTCCTTTCAAAGCTTCCACTACTGTGGGCATTATCAGCTCTGTTTTTGCTACAAGTGAATTTGGCTTTTTAAACGGGTCGTCCTGTCCGAAAGGTACCAGATAAATATTTTTCATGTTAAGAAGCATTCCTATGTTCTTTGCATTATTTCCAAGACCGTCATTTGTTGAGATTGACAGCACGACAGGTTTTCCGTTTCTCAAGTGCGCTTTGCATGCCATCAGTACGGGAGTGTCGGTTACGGCATTGGCCATCTTTGCTGCTGTGTTTCCGGTGCACGGAGCAACAACCATTATATCCAGAAGGGATTTCGGACCGATGGGTTCTGCTTCTACAATACTGGTTATTATCTCCCTGCCGGTAATTGTTCTGAGCTTCTGTTTTAATTCATCCGCTTTTCCAAACCTTGTATCGAATTTACTGACTGATTCCGAGATTATCGGATATATATCCGCCCCTTCTGCAGCAAATTTCTCCAACTCAGGCAATACCTGACCAAATGTACAAAACGAGCCTGTAAGAGCAAAACCTATTCTTATACCCTCAAGCAACATTTTCATACCCCCAGTTCTTCTATAATATTGTAAATAGTATCCTTTAAAAACTTTGCAGCAGTCGTTGGAGCTACCTTACCTGGAAGTGACAGTGCCCAGATTACTTTTATCCCGATTTCACCGGCTTTTTCAAAATCAACCCCTCCGGGCTTCGATGCAAGGTCAATGATCAGGCTCTCTTTTTTTAGTTTGGCAAGCAAGCCTGCATCCAGGATAAGATGAGGTATGGTATTGAAAATTACGTCCATTTCCGATATGTAGCTTCCGGTTTCAGTCAATGCAACTTTTTTGTAGCCATAACTCTTTATCCATGCCAGATCTGAATATTTTCTCGCTTCAACATAAACATCCGCCCCCAGCCCCTTTAGCATTTTAGCGAGTATCTTTCCGATCCTCCCGAATCCAAGGATAAGTACTTTACTGTCGTGCAGCGTTATTGGTATCTCTTCCATGGCTATCTGAATTGCCCCTTCTGCTGTCGGAATTGCATTCAGTACCGCCATTTCTTCTCTTTCCAATATGTCTATTGAATAGATATTGTATACTTCCGCCAGGTTCGTTATCTTGTCGCTGATACGCCCGGCTATAAAGATCTGGTTCTTGGACATTATCTTGAATATTTCATTCATGAAAATTTTCTCTTGATGAAAAGGAGCATTAAGTGTCTCATTGTCATTTGAACAAGGAATTGGGCCGATTATTACATCCGACTCATCTATTGCTAGCTTTAAATCTGCACTTTCCTCTATACCGGTTTCAAATTCCGCTTTGTTGAATCCATATATGTTAATTTTGTATTGATCGTAAGAAATCATATTTGCAAGCTTGATGTTTCTTAGATCGCCACCTAAAACGGTAAATTTAACATTTTTCATAGTATTATCCACCCCATACACTACACGGCGACTTATTGATGTTAATATATCTTATGAATAATCTTTTTTCAGAGTGCTTGTATTAATCGCTGGATAAAATAAAAAAGCCTGTCGGATATCTCGTATCCCACAGGCGACTTATGCTCTTTCAGGCTTTTATCACCTTCCAGAAATCAAATTCCTTCTTTATGTTTCCTACTGCAGAAAAGCTCACTTTGCTGAAATCAAAAACTTTGTTTATAACACTCTTTATATCATCCATTGTAATATCATCTATCTTTTTAATTACTTCTTCCTGGGTATAAATCCTGTTCAGCAGAAGCTCCGACTTACCGATGCTGTTCATCCTGCTGCTCGTGCTTTCCAGTCCGAGAATATAGCTGCCTTTCAACTGCTCCCTGGATTTACAGAGGTCTTCCTCACTAAAGCTGTTTTTTACAAGCAGGTTGATTTCCTCAGTTATCATTTCCAATACTGTTTGAATATGTTCAGGATTCATCCCTGCATATATCGTAAACAGTCCTGCATTTCTGTACGAGGAAGGATAGGAATAAATTGAGTAGACAAGACCCTTTTCTTCACGTATCTTCTGAAACAGTCTTGAGCTCATTCCCCCTCCGAATACATTGTTGACTGCAAGCAGAGGATAGAGCATATCACTCCCGTGTTCTATACCATCAAACCCCATGCAGATATGTACCTGTTCCGTTTCCTTTTCCCTTATTTTTATGTCTCTTACAAATTCAGCACCACAATATTCATTGGATTTTACATTTTTTCCGGTCCAGCTGCCGAAATTTCTGCTTATCAGAGCAATAAGATTGTCTTCATCAAAGTTACCTGACACTGATATAACACAGCTGCCGGGAGTATAATTATCAGCCATATACCCTTTAATGGTATTTCTATTGATATTCTCAAGGCATTCCTGTGTACCTAGGATGGGATAACCCAAGGAATTACCGTTCCAGACGGTTTCCGAAAGTATATCGTGGACCAGGTCTTCAGGAGTGTCTTCATACATTCCTATCTCTTCAAGTATGACTTTGCGTTCTACATCAATATCTTTTTTGGCAAATTTTGAATTGAAAAACATGTCTGCCAAAACTTCAACCGCAATGTCTATGTGAGAGTCAAGAGTTTTTGTATAGTAGCATGTGCACTCCTTTCCTGTAAATGCGTTAATCTGACCGCCTATATTGTCTATACTTTCGGCAATGGTCTTTGCACTTCTTTTTTCTGTTCCTTTGAAAAGCATATGTTCGATAAAGTGTGATATTCCGTTATTTATTCCATTCTCATTCCTCGAACCCGTACCTACCCATATTCCGACAGATACAGATCTTACATAAGGTATCCTTTCATACACAATTCTAACTCCGTTGTTTAAGATTGTTCTTTTGAACATATATCCTCCGGCGTATCATACAATTAATAATTTCGATAAAGTATTCCAAAAATATTCAAATAATCCTTCTGTTTATAGAATATAAAGAGGGCATGGGAGCACTTGCTCCCAACCCTCCAATGAATATAATTTCCAAAAGAATAGAATAATCAGACTTGCTTCTCGTTGTTTTCTTCGGTATCAGGCATTGCATCCTTTCTGGAAAGGTTTATCCTCCCCTGTTTGTCAATTTCCATTACCTTGACAAGTATCTCATCTCCAACATTGACAACATCTTCCACCTTTGCGACCCTTTTCTTGTCAAGCTTGGAAATATGGACAAGACCTTCCTTACCCGGCAGGAACTCTACAAAAGCACCGAAATTCATAATTCTCATGACTTTACCCATGAATACCTGTCCAGGTTCAACATCCCTGCCTATTCCTTCTATAATCCGGATGGCCTTCATACCTGCTTCGCTGTCAGGACTTGTAACAAATACCCTGCCATCGTCTTCAATATCAATCTTTACACCGGTTTCGGCAATGATCTTGTTTATCATCTTTCCACCAGGCCCGATAACATCCCTTATCTTATCTGGATCAATGGAGGTAGTGATTATTCTGGGTGCATATTTCGAAAGCTCCTGTCTCGGCTCCGGAATCGCTTTCAATATAACTTCATCTATGATCTGAATACGTCCCTTCCTGGTAAGATCAAATGCCTGCCTGACTATTTCCTCTGTCAGACCATCGACTTTGATGTCCATCTGGATTGCAGTTATACCATTTTTTGTTCCTGCAACCTTAAAGTCCATATCGCCAAAGAAGTCTTCTATTCCCTGAATATCCATAAATGTAACAAACCTGTCAGGGTTCTCTTCATCAATTACTAGACCTGCAGAAATTCCTGCAACCGGGGCCTTTATCGGGACTCCCGCATCCATTAAAGCAAGTGTGCTTCCGCAGACACTTCCCTGTGATGTGGAACCGTTTGACATGAGTACCTCTGACACAAGCCTCAAGGTATATGGAAAGCTTACATCATCAGGTATTACAGGCTCCAAAGACCTTTCCGCCAATGCTCCGTGGCCGATTTCCCTTCTGCCGGGGCCTCTTGAAGGTTTCGCTTCCCCCACGCTGTAGCCCGGGAAATTGTAGTGGTGCATATATCTTTTGGTCTCTTCAAGCTCTATGCCGTCAAGCGTCTGAACATCACCAAGCGCACCGAGCGTCACTGTTGTGAGGACCTGTGTCTGTCCCCTCTGGAACAGCCCTGAACCGTGAGTTCTCGGCAAAACAGCAACTTCTGCAGACAAAGGCCTTATTTCATCAAGCCTTCTTCCATCTACACGCTTGCCTTCCTTAAGTATATACTCCCTGACTACTTTCTTCTCCAGCTTGTATAAAGCTTCAGACATGACTGATTCCTTTTCCGGGAATGCTTCAGCCAGATGTTCCTTTGTATCGGCAGTAAGATTTGAAATGTTTTCATCCCTTACCTGCTTGTCCACCGCAAGAACAGCCTCTCTCATCCTATCGTATGCAAATTCCTTGACAGCTTTAAAAATATCTTCGGGAACTTCATATGAGGTGTATTCA
>CALMWN010000035.1 GCA_937873555.1 uncultured Clostridia bacterium | reverse complement strand
TCTGAAAAATATGTTATAAAGCACATCTTATATAACCTGCCTAAAGCATAATTTATTTCTGGAAATAAATTATGTGAAATTGCACTTGAATAAAACAGTTAAATGGAATTCGGTTTAAACTTTCAGAAAACCGGGAAGGCTTGATTCTGACTATCAAGCTTGTATGAAAGGAGGAGATAAGCCGGACTTTTTAAGAACAGTGCTGTCAGTCAATACAAAAGCCTCATTACGAACCATATCTGAACAGGCGGTCGACAAAGCAGGAAAATCCATATTCACTGGAGCTTCCACACCGGTTTCAACCACAATCCTGCTAAAACTTTCGGCAGTTAGCACAAACCCCTGGGGATTTGCAGCATATCCTGATATATTGTAATCCCGGTTACATTCCAACACAGCTTCAAAGTCCGAAGACTGTCCGGCCGGCATGCTGATAAAACCGTATACATCCGGTTTGCTTTGAGAGGACAGGCAAAAATTATATAAATTGACGGGTAGATTGGCAACACCGTCTGAAAACAAAGCCGATAAAATCAATAAACCTATAAAAAGCCTCTTAAACATGCACACCTTCCTTTTATCAACAATTCTAGAAAAATCTGTAGGAAATTCATCCCTCAGGCAAACCCGTTTTCAATCCTGCCTGGGAAATAATCCTAAGCTTTACTATTATTGTCAAGTCTTTCAAGTACCATACGGTATCCGTCCGCTCCATAATTGAGGCATCTATTCACCCTGCTGATTGTAGCGGTACTTGCACCTGTCAATTCCGATATCTCGGTATAGGTTTTCCCTTCCTTAAGTGTTCTTGCCACTTCAAGCCTTTGAGCCAGTGCTTTTATTTCAGAAATCGTACATATATCTTCAAAAAAAGCATAGCATTCTTCAATGTTTTTCAACAGCAAAACAGCTTCAAACAGTTTATCGGTAGAAGCATCTTTTATTTTGGAATTCAAAGCAATCAACTCCTGTTATCTTGTGGCGGCAATTGTCATTATACCGGCACAAATCATATATGTGGAGCATTACATCCAGTTTCCACTTCAATTTTAATTTATATTATATCCATTGTCAAATCAAGTTGTTTGTAGGAAGCCTAAACACAAGCACCCCGCGACAGGACTGCTTTCCTGCCGCGGGGTACAAGTATACATATGTATTTCCCATGAATGTATTGAGCAAAACGTTTTATGTCTTACCTATTTGACAAGTCCCATTTTTTGCAGTACTTCTGTCAGTTTTTTCGTATCGATGGGCTTTGCTGCGTATGCTTCACATTCATTTTCAAAGGAATCGAATACTGTTTTCTTTTCGTTGAGGGCTGTTGTCATTATTATCTTTGTCCTGTCCGAATCTGTAATTTTCCTCTGCTTTTCTATATCGCGTATTGTTTTAAGCACTTTGATTCCGTCGAGTTTTGGCATCATTATATCCAGGCAGATCAAATCATATGGTTTGCCTTCATCCAATGCAAGAAGATAAGCATCCAGTGCTTCGATTCCATCTACGGTTATATCGCACTCACCATACGAGGATAAATACTTGAAAAGGAACTTCCTGCTTGCAAGATCGTCTTCTGCGATTAATACCTTCATATTTACATCCCCTCAAAAAAGCACATCAGACTCTTATTGTTCTGATATTGTGCCTTGTAATTTCTCATATTGCAGTTAATTAACACCGTTCATAATTCAATTCTCACTGTAAAAATCAATATTTACCGAATTCATTGTCATTGAGCGAAATACTCACTTTTGAGGATGCTGCTTCCTTGTGAGCTTTCTTACCTTCGCCCAGGTACCTGGTGCCTTTCTTCCCGGAAATGCTCTCTATCATTTTTATGATATCCGGACTTAAGCCCTCAAACTCATTAACCGAAATACTGCCTTTTTTAAGATTGAACCTGCTTACCATTTCTTTCAGTAAGTCAGCCTGGCTTGACAGTTCCTCACTGGCAGCAGCTGCTTCCTGTGCTGTCGCTGAGTTTGTCTGAGTCACCGTGGCAACCTCACCGATCGCCTGATTTGCCTGGGTAATTCCAGTTGCCTGCTCATTCGATGCAACAGCAATCTGCGATACAAGGTCGGATGCTTTAGCGATACCATCAACTATCTTGTTTAAAGCCTCAGCAGTACCGTTGGCTATCTTTGTACCGGCCTCCACTCTTTTTATTGAGCCTTCTATGAGGTCGGTGGTCTCCTTGGCTGCGTTCGCGCTCCTTGCCGCGAGGTTCCTGACCTCTTCAGCAACCACTGCGAAACCTTTCCCGTGCTGACCCGCCCTTGCTGCTTCCACTGCCGCATTAAGTGCCAGTATGTTGGTCTGGAAGGCGATTTCATCAATTACCTTGATTATCTTCGATATATTCTCCGAGGATTCGTTTATGGCATCCATCGCATTGAGCATGTCTTTCATTTCACTGTTTCCCTGCACGGCATTTTCCTTGGCAGCTTCGGCCAATTCACTTGCCTGGTTCGCATTAACCGCATTCTGCTTTGTCTGGGTGGCAATCTGCGTCATGGAAGCAGTAATTTCCTCAATTGATGCAGCCTGCTCTGTAGAACCCTGGGATAGGGCCTGGCTGGAATCGGATACCTGTTTTGAACCGGCAGCAACCTGCTCCGCCGCATTGTTTATCTCATTCAGCACCTCATTTATATTCATTGCCATGGTATTGAAGGCTTGCGCCAGCACACCGGTTTCATCCTTTGTCCTGATATCAACATTCACATTCAGATCCCTGGCGGCCATCTGGTTGGCAGCCTCTACAACCAAACCGACAGGCTTGCTTATCGACGTGCTTACAAAGAGACCTAAAATTATTGCTATTACAATAGCCGCTATAACTACAACAGTCATAAACAATGTTGCCGAATTTGCCCTTGAAGTATTTTCATCCGATTTGTTTTTGGCAATATCTCTTTTCAATGCATCCAACTTATCAATAGTATCCTGCACTTCTCTTGATATTTTTCCACCTTCTGCATTTTCAGCCATCATATCTATTGCTTCCTTGTCATGATTGCCTCTTGCCAGGCTGATTTCCTTATCCAGTGACGCGTAGAAAGCATTCAACTGCACAGTAAAAGTCTTATAAGCTTCCTGTCCTTCTTTTGTCAGCAGGGTCTTTTCGAATTCCGGCAGCACCTTGGTTATTTCCTGCTTTCTATCGTTTATTTTTGCCGCATAGGAACTCATCTCATCGTTCGTTTGTGCCAGTACCATATCTCGCACATCTACTCTAATTCTTTGGAAAGCAGTAGATATATCACTGAGCTGCGATATCGGTATTGTGGTTTTCTCATAAAGCTCAGTACCATTTTTATCTATTGTTTTTATGTCGGAGATACCAACTGCGCCTACTACTCCTGCAATCAGCGCTACCAATATAAAACTGGCTAAAAGCTTTGTCCTGATTTTCAAATCATAAAACCATTTCATACCACCACTCCTTTATAATTATTGATTCATATGTAAAATTTTCTATATCACACTGCTTATGCTTTCCAGTTCATCATTGTCCAGTATCCTCTCGCAGTCAAGCACCAGCTTGACATCGTTTCCAACCTTCCCGATCCCTTTTACATATTTGTTCTGAAAGCCCTTATTCAGTTGTGGTGGTGGTACTACATCATTTTCCGGTATGGAAATAACTTCCGACACGCTGTCGACAATCAGTCCTATGGAAACCTCCCTGATATCAACTACCACAATGCAGGTCCGGTCATTATATGCGACTTCCTCCTTTTTAAAAAGGAGCCTGACATCGACAACCGGTATGATCCTGCCTCTCAGATTGATAATGCCTTTTACATATTCCGCCTGCCCGGGCACTCCTGTAATAGTTTGTATACCTATTATTTCCGTGACATACTTTATTTCGATCCCGTAGTAATCCTTCTCCAGTAAAAATGTTAGGTATTTGTCCTTCTGAGTGTCCTCTTCCTGTTCCATATCCTTTTCAATCAGCTCTGACATTTTCATCACCTCTAAAGATTGATAAATATATATTTGTTTATCCAAGCAGGTCAGATCCATCCATAATAAGGCTGATACCTCCATCGCCAAGCAGTGTGCATCCGCTGATGCCGGAGACCTTTTTCAAATAATTCGGAAGAGCCTTGACTACAACCTGCTGCTCTCCAATGAGCTCGTCTGCGAAAATGCAAGCCCGCCGGGAATCGTTTTCTATCATTACAATAATCCCTTCGTTAAGGCATGTTGTTTTTGCACCCAGGTTATAAATTTGATGAAGCCTTAATACCGGATAGCATTCACCTCTGACCATTATAATCTCATTATTGTCGGCATCGACTATCACGTTTTCCCTGCTGACCCTGAAAGACTCCTTGATAGTATTGGTTGGTATTGTAAACCTTGAAGCTCCTGCCTTTATCGTCATGCCGTCTATGATTGCAAGTGTAAGAGGGATTTTTATAGTTACTATGGTCCCTTGTTCAGGCTTGCTGTCAATGACTATTGAGCCTCCCACAGCTTCTATATTCTTTGTGGCAACGTCCATTCCGACCCCGCGGCCGGAAAACTCAGTAACACTTTCCTTCGTAGAGAACCCGGGAAGAAATATGAACGAAAATATCTCGCGGTCGGTCAGTTCATTTTCCGGTTTGTTCAAAAGCCCGTTATCCCTTGCCTTATTGAGTATTTTATTTCTGTCAAGCCCTCTCCCGTCATCTTTTACAAAAATCAACACTTCCCCTCCGGCGTTTTTAGCTTCAAGTGTTATATGCCCGATTTCCGGTTTTCCTTTTTGTATTCTCTCCTGTGAGGACTCTATGCCATGGTCTATTGAATTTCTGATGAGATGCATGAGTGGATCGGATATGTGCTCTATGATGTTCTTATCCACCTCGGTTTCTTCACCGATAATCTCCAGTTTCACCTCTTTATTCAACTTCTTGCTCATATCCCTGATGATTCTGTTCATCTTTTGAAAGGTCATATAAAGAGGTACCATACGGATGGACATTACTATATCCTGCAGTTCGTCTGTAATTTTCTTCAATTGGCGGGCGGCTTTGTAAAAGCCATTCAGCTGTAATCCCTGCAATTCAGGATTCTGAGTTACCATTGCCTCGGATATTACAAGCTCCCCTACCAGGTCCATGAGCTTGTCCAGCTTGGGAACATTTACACTGATCATATTCTGCTTTGATACTGCCGTATGACTGTCTTGTTCCGCATTTTTTTCACTTTCATTTTGTGTGTAAGTGTTGGTATAATTTTGGCCTTCCAGGATAATTTCCTTTTTTCTTTTCAAGTTTTTGATTTTTTCTTCATCCTGAATTTCTTCCAATTGGAGATCCTTTATGAAAAAGGTTCTCATAAAGAAATCTTTCATATCCTCAAATGTACCTGCAGCATTGAAGGTTACACAAAAGCCGTTTTCCCTTATGGTTTCCACACTTTCTTCATTGTCCATCAGGTCAGAAGGGGTATATACTATATAGTCTGCAAATTCCTTCATTTCATGGACTATGGAGAAAGCCCTGATGTTTTCCATTCCGCAGTCCTCTTCGAAGAAAACCGTCGCCCGGAAAAAATTCCTGTTTGAAGGTGATTCTTTTTTTTGCGAACTTATATAGAATCTCTGCTCATTTGGCTTTTGCGTGCTCTCTTCCTTTTGTTCCTGCTCTGAAGCTTTGGGTGATCCGTCAATATTTTTAAGCTGTGACAGATATTCCTTGATTTTTGCAATAAGTACGAAAGAGCTGCCATCAGCTTCTTTTCCGCTTTCGATTTTAGAGACTTCCTTTTTTATAAAATCGATACCCTCCAACACAACATCACTCAATTTGCAGAAATCAATTTCCCGAGGGTGGTTTTCCCGGATGAAATAAAACAAATCTTCAATAGAATGTGCCAGAGTGGATATGTTATTAAAGAGCATCATTGCAGACGAACCTTTTATTGTATGCATTATCCTGAATATTTCGTTGATTGATGAAGGTACGAGGCAGGATGACTTTTCGCTGCTTATAATCTCCTGCTCCAGCTGCTCCAGCAGTTGAGTCGTTTCGAATATGAACATTTCGAGCATAGGTTCCTTACTAAAATCATTTCCCAAACATAATCACCCCAAAAAAAATCCGGAACAGCTTATTTTCACACTTCTTTATATCTTGCTCAAGGTTTTCAATACGTGTTCTTCCTTGAAAGGTTTTACTATGAACCCTTTTGCACCTGAAATAACAGCTTCCCTTACCATGGAATCCTGTCCCATCGCAGAAATCATTATTACCTTGGACTCCGGATCAAATTCCTTAATGCTTTTCAGAGCTTTTATCCCATCCATTTCCGGCATTGTAATGTCCATTGTCACAAAATCAGGTTTTAATTCTTTATATTTTTTTACACCGACGCTTCCGTCTTCAGCCTCACCAACTACCTCATACCCGTTTTTCTCAAGCATTGTCTTGAGTGATAGTCTCATAAAAGCCGCATCATCAACAATTAAAACCTTTTTCATAACACAACCTCCCATATGGTTTATGCTTTTCATAATAAGTTTCAAGTTCGAAACGATATAATTCTCTTTCTTCAGTATATTAAAAAGCACCGGGTTATCAGCTTGCACCTTTGGCATATTCCAGCATTATTCCGATTGCATTCATCGTTCTGTCTTTCAGTGGAAATCCATAGCCGCTTTTCCTCCATAAAAGCGAGAACTCTTTTATGGCGCCCATTATAATCAATCCCAAATCCTCTCTGGACAAATCCCTGCTGATTTCTTTATTGTGCTGTCCCTTTTCAATAACTGCCGTTAAAAATTCGAATCTGTCTCTGACTATTTCATCAAGCTTTTGGCCTGCTGCAGGTTCTGCACTGAACATGTTCTGCATATACATTATCGAGGTGATTTCCGGATAATTTTCGTAGTATTCTACAAATGATTTTACAAAAAACAATATTCCATCTCTTGCGTTCATATTCTGCTCTATTATGGTATTTTTTATCATCGCATCAAAAAGTGAATACTTATCCAATACCGCCAGCAGGATGTCCTGTTTGCTTTTGAAATGCCTGTAAATGGCAGCCTCGGTGACCTCCTGCCTGTTTGCAAGTTCTCTTATGGTCAGGCCGTATATACCAATATCATCGATTATTTTTAT
>CALMWN010000034.1 GCA_937873555.1 uncultured Clostridia bacterium | reverse complement strand
AATTAAATATACACAGCTAATGCAAAACCTAGAAAATAAAAATGAGGCAGTAAATTACCGCCTCATACCTCTAAGATTATCTGCTATAGCCATACCCATTTTTGTGAGTAAATCCTGTCTCTCTTCCGGAGATATGCAATCGCTGCATATCCCTCCGAACTGTTTCTGCAATTTATCACACCCATAGAATGATTTAACCAGAGTAGCAATCGGTTTTTTACACCTTTTGCAACTGGTCTCCACTATGTTGCTCATGTTTTATTCAGCTCCTCCCTTATATTCTTAGCTTCCCGGGTTTCCAAAAACGCCATGTACTCGGTGCGTTTTGGATGCCGACAGCCTTGATGTCCGGCATACCTGCAGGGGCTGTTCACGCATGAATCGTAATCGAAACCGCAGTTGAAAAGGATATTTTTGCCCACAATCTTATAAATCTTGTCCATAAACCCATCCTCCATTTAAAAGTTATTGAACATAGATAACAGGTCCATATGCCCAGGGGGGTCACTTTTTTTTGCAACGGGTGATTCCGTCGGTGCCGCATTGGAAGAAACCTGTTCGGCGGTGCCGGCAGGCCAGGGAAGCTGAAAATCGAAAATCATTGATTTGAAATCCTCCTCATATATAATGCTTACCCCTAATTCCTTTGCTTTGCCGTACTTGCTCCCTGGCGCATCACCAACAAGCACATACGATGTCTTTTTTGACACACTGCCAGAAACCTTTCCGCCCATACTCTCTATTATGCTTGTAGCCTCACCTCTTGAGTATGACGAAAGTTCTCCTGTAAGAACGAAGGTCATTCCTGTAAATCTGGCATCTTTCGATTCCTTTTCATCGGCAGACATCCGTACTCCATATGAACGGAGTCGTTCTATCAATTCTTTAGTCTGTTCCTGCGAAAAGAAATCAACTATACACCTTGCAGTAACTTCACCAAACTCAGGAAGTCCCTTAATATCCTCGAAGCCTGCAGCCATGATCCGGTCTATGGACTTGAAATGCCTTGCCAGCTCTTTTGCTGCCTGAAGGCCGACATTCCTGATACCGAAACCATATATAAGGCGCTCAACACTGTTATCTTTTGAACCCTCGATGGCTTGCAGAAGGTTGTCTACCGACTTTTCCCCCATCCTGTCGATTGCAATGAGAGTCTGTTTTTTATCCTTCAGGATATAAAGGTCAGCGATTCCATTAAGAAGCCCCTTCTCGTGGAAAGTTTCTATGATGGAAGGACCTAACCCCTCAATATTAAGAGCTTCCCTGGAGGCATAATGTTCCAGAAGCCGAAGCAGTTGAGCCGGACAAGCAATGCCGGTACAGCGGTAAGCAGCTTCCTCATCACAAACAACGGGAGCCCCGCATTCGGGACAAACGTCCGGCATTTCAAAAACCTGCTCGGTACCGTTCCTTTTTGAGAAATCCACTTCCACTATGCGGGGAATTATATCTCCAGCTTTTTCAAGGAATACTACATCCCCCACGCGGATATCCTTGTCTTTTATGTATTTGGCGTTGTTCAACGTTGCCCTGCTTACGGTGGTACCGGCAAGTCTTATCGGAGAAACCACAGCAGTAGGTGCAAGTACCCCGGTGCGGCCTATTGAAATGATAATGTCCTGTACAACCGCAGGCTTCCTCTCCGGAGGGTACTTATAAGCCATAGCCCACTTAGGAACCTTCGAGGTACTTCCCATACGCTCCCTTGCTTCAAGGTTGTTTACTTTAAGACAGGCACCATCGATATCAAACGGTATCAACTCCCTGTTCCTCCCGAGATATTCTATCTCTTCCCAGGCTTTGTCGATATCCTTGCAAACAGTATAGCTGTTAACCTTAAATCCAAGCTCCTTGAGAAAATCAAGACTTTCGGAATGAGTGGAGAATGTATACCCCTCGATGCGTTGGATGTTGAAAATAAGGATGTCAAGCTTTCTTGAAGCTGTGACCTTCGGGTCCAGCTGTCGAAGGCTCCCGGCAGCCAAATTTCTGCTGTTGGCGTAAGTCTTAAGGCCGTTACGTTCCTGTTCCTCATTGATTCTGTCAAATTCTACCTTCGGAATATATACCTCTCCCCTGACTACAAGAAGAGGGATATCCTTTTTAAGCACCAAAGGCACCGACTCAATGGTAACGACGTTTGCTGTGACATTTTCACCTACTTCTCCGTCCCCGCGTGTGGCAGCTAGAACCAGCTTGCCATGTTCATATGTAAGAGAGCAGCTCAACCCGTCGATCTTGGGCTCCTCAACATACTCACAGGAACCAGCTTCCTCTTTAACCCGGCTGTCAAAATCCTTCAGTTCTTGAAAACTAAAAGCGTCCTGAAGGCTTTGCATCTGTACCGCATGGGTAACCTTTTCAAAACCTTCTAAAATCTTACCCCCTACCCTTTGAGTCGGAGAAAGGGGATCATACATTTCCGGATACTTGCTTTCCAGATCAACCAGTTCTCTGTACATCCTGTCATAATCCGCATCGGAAATCTCCGGGTCATCCAGGGTGTAATAGCGGTGGCCATGATAGGCAGCCGCTTCCCTTAATTGCTTTAATCTGTTCAATACCTCTTCGTTTGGCAATGAATCCAGCCTCCTTCTTCTAATAATACTTTCAAGTGCCGAAACCCTTGTTTTATGTCCCGTGCCTTTCATATTAAGTTCCCTTGCTATCACCAGTGCTTGTTGCAGATCATCCACAGTGGCTCTTTTGGAATTGCTTATCCAATTGCCGTCAGTGACCGGTACCGTTGTAAGCCAAGATACAACATCACTCATATAACCCTCCATTAGCTATTTAACATACTCAGAAAAGTCATTTAAGCTACGTTATATTCCTGCATTATCCTTTTTTGAGTGTATTCATCCAAATGTTCAAGCAAGACTGCCTCCCTGTTGGAAATATACACATAATGATGGTTCTTGAAATGCTGTGCCGGCACCACTTTCAAAACAGTGTATTCTTTATCGTTTACTGTAATCTTGAATGTGGAACTGCAGCTGGTATATATGTTCTTGATGAACTCTAAGGCGGTATCAGATCCAGTGCAACCATTTATGAAAGACTCAAGCATTGCAAAATACGTTTCAGGAGACACCTTCTCAAAATAAATCCCTTCCTTCAACTCTTCCTTGATTATTTCTATAATGTTCCGCACAAACTCGGGAAGCTTCTCTTCAGGGATATCAAGGTACTTATAGTCTGATACTGCATCACTGAAAAACTGAAGCCAGGAGGTCATTTCCTCATATACATTATTTGAGAATGCTCCATTATTGATTTCCACATGGTCCTCAAGCGGATATCTCAATAAGAAATAAATCATAGAGCTAAGACTCCTTTTCATTAACATGTCCATATATGTGCCAGTGACGCTTTTTTTAAGTTCCTCACTTACAATCTTGGCCAGAATATTTTTGTCAGTAGAGCCGCACAACAAGAACCACTCGTATGCCCTTTGACAAGCAGGCCTAAACCTAATAGTGGCAGCATCAGTGTCGTATATGGGCTTTTTCAGATCTCCGCCCAGCATTCTTCCTTCCTCATGGCTGAATGTTTCGTTTTCCCATGCGATCAAGCAGTAATTTTCAGGCACCTTCCTTATAGTGTTGCTGAACTCTTCATACCTCGCATATAACATAATAAATCACCCTCCTTATAATCTGAATTATTTATCGGTCATTTCCGTGCAAATTTCGATAACCCGTTTGCATTCATCTACATCAAAATAACCTATATGTGTGATATTGACAGGTAAACGTAATTTCTTGGATAGTAGCTTATACGCCTGTGTCCTGGTCATTTTACCGCTTTGCCAAAGAATATCAAAAGCGGCATGCGCCTTCTTTTTATATTCCCTGAGAACAGGATTGGCCAACCTACCCAAAGGCTCACCGGAGCTCTTATGTGTACCTACAAATGCATCACATACAGGATAATTGGAACACACTAATACTGTTCCGTAGCTTTTTCCATAGATAATAGAACTGTCAACCTTTTTTGTTTCGGAATTGCAGTAAGGGCACCTGTTAAAGTCAAGATGCAACCGTGTTTTCACCCTACTTCACCTCCGAAGCTTCAATCACGTCAACAAGTTTCGCTTCAGCAATATCATAGCCCATGCCATCAACAATACGACTTGCTAAACGCGCGGAAGCAGCCTGGATATCAAAGGTCTTGTCTGTCTTCCTGTCCAGATAGACATACGTATTTAAATCCTCTTTCTTGTTGTCTTTTCCGACTGGTATATTACCCATAATGTCTCAACCTCCCTTTAAATTAAAATAGATATGATTATCTTGCTGTAAAGCCATCTTCTTCAATATAATCGTAGTACCCTATATCGGGCTTGGTTTCCACTTCCACAGATACATGCTGTATAGTGCTGAGAGTTTGTGTATGACTGCAGTCGGGAAACCTTGAACAACCTGCGAAAAGACCGAACACTCCTTTACGAAGGACCAGGTCGCTTCCGCAAATCGGACAGTGGCCTTTCAGTTTTTTGCTTCTTGGCATTTGAATTCCCTCCTTTTAGGTATTTGAAAAAACAAAGGCAGCTGATCTGAAAATCAGACAGCTGCCACTTCAAATAATTATGTAGTACGAAAGTTATTTTACCTTAATTTTTAGGCCGGCAGATGAGCATATTGATGGTACATCTGAAGCCGGAACAGGACCAAACGGGACAATGCTTGTAACCACGGAAGTAACCAAAGTGCCTTGTCTATCCGTTTTGTGCATAAGCCGAAAACTCGCTCTTACCCCAACAATAATTTCCTTTGGGTAAACAAGTTCGCATTCAACCGTTCTGGTACCAAAAATCTTCGGAAGTTTACCTCCTGTAAGGTATTTTTTCTTTCCTACTATTAAGTACACATAGGAGCTGTTCTCAGTACTAAAAGCAAAACCTTTCAATAAAATCAACCTCCCTCTTTAATAATTAATATATATAAAAAAGAGTATCCAACAGGATACTCTGTAATCTATATTTATAAAACAAAAAAGAGATCCTTAACGGGACCTCTTAATGTTTTAGTAAAATTAATAAAATCATCCTCCGGTTAAAGCCAATAAGTTGAAGTTACAAACCTCATATTACCTATCTTGCGATAAGTCAATAATTTCTGCCCATGGATACCAGGGACTTTTCAATTTTAAGGTTAAACCTTTGATAATAAAAAACAAATATATAGTTAAGTATACCTTATCTTAGTCAAAATATCAATTGTTAACACGATATATTGTACATATCTAATAATATTTTTGTAAAAAATAAAAAATATTATCCATAATATTGAATAATTGGAATTTGGAATTTTGTATACATCATATTTTATTAGGGGACTTAGATTTAGTTTTTGCATACATTGGTATATTTTCGTGCAAGCCCTTTCCCAGTGCGTATTACAGGGATTGCTAGTATAATAAAATTATACTCGATGTTTGATAAAAATATATAAGGAGAGTGAGTTGAAATGACCTTTTTAATAACGATATTAATATTTCTAGGACTACTTATTGTGATCATGGCAATGTTCGGAGAGCAGATTAGTGAAATAATCGAATTATTGAAAAGACACAAAAATTTAATACAAAGTATCCTGGCAGCCGTCTTAATCCTATACATAGTATATCAAATGCAGAAATAGCCTTTAAACCCTTAATCATCAGAAGCATAGGTTTACAAAAGTTTACCTTCAGACATCGATTTGTAAACCTATGCTTCCCGGACGAATGAATCATTACATAAAAGTGCTCATAGCCGGCTAAAGATGCTCTCAAGGTCTTTTATGAGATATTTAACATTATTTGCCTTCATTTTCATTTTGTCATCAATCTCAACCTTATATGCCGTGAGCTCGCTAATTAATTTCCCGATCACTTCTTTATCTGCTTGGTAAAATTCTTTAATGTTTGAAAATTTATAAACACCGTGAGTAACTTCACTCCTGAAATCAGTAATTTGTTTACTTGAGGACTGTTTTAAAGCTGAAAGTAATTTTCCGAAATCCATCTTACTTAAAAATCCCTTTTGGCTTAATATAGCGTAATCATACTTAATAACATAGTTATTAAGTTCAACAGTCCATGTCTCAAAATTATCAAAAATAGAGTTTAAAGTGTTTATATTATCCATTTGCTGGTATGTCTCAAGATGCTCACGCAATAATTTTATATATTCATCGAACAGTTTTTGGTCATTCTCTTCACCAAGACTTGATCCAATCCAACCAAAAGTATCATAGCCTTTGCTTATTTCAAACAACATTACATTATTATTCATACTCTCCACTACACCAAGCACATCAGTGGCAGTAACTTTTAATCTATTAAATACTATATTATAATATAGTATTTGAGAATAGTTTGCCGGCTTATATCTTTTAGGTTCATCTATTAAAAGCTTATTTACTGCAGTTAATAATTCCAATGCCTCACCATCTTCCATGTGCCAGCAGTTATTGTTTAGCCTATATAATGGATCTGAAGTGTCTACCTCTTGACTCTTCTTGATTTCAATGTAATTTCTCACTATTTTTTTTGCCTTATCTCTGGTGAAATATGCACCGCACACAAAATCGTCAACAAATTTAAAGCCAGTGAAATGGCTTTTTAAATTAAACATGTTTTCCCCAACAGATATATCATCAATTTCTTTGCCTTCTGTCCAAACAGGTAACTTATTGCCCGTTTTATAAAGAATACTGATAACAGTTGTATACTTTAAGATGTCGTTCAGTACTGATTTTACAGTCTCATAACTAATATCTTTAATCATATCTTCCGCCATCTTATTAAACTTATCTAGGCAAAATAATAATGTTCTTATGTTATGGTGGTTATAGTAGTCTAGTTTTTCAATAATAAAACTTTTATTATTTAGAACTACTTCTCTGATATTATTATCTTGAATATTTTCCTGCACAATATGGTCCATCACTTTAGAAATGTCCGGCTTATAATAAATAGTTACTCCGATTAATTTTTCTTTGATTTGCTTATAAAGTTTGTCTTCTCCAAATAAGGCATTAACCCTCTCTTCCAGTTTCTTAATATCCAGTGTGTTATTACTAGATTTTTTATATCCAAAACTACTATCAGCTTCTTCTTTACCTTTATCCAGCGTAAATGCAATTTCTTTATTGGAGGCCACCATATATTTTAACTCTTTATTCATAACTATTCTGGTTGTTGCAATTTCGCTTTCGTTTGCAATTATTATAACCTTTGTGTTTCCATGTTCTACAAAATTGTTTATATACCCCAATATCTCATTCATATTCATACTGCATCTCTCAAGGTCATCAAATATTATTATGGAGTTATCCAAATTCATAAAATTATTGTTACTGCTCAGGCATTCCTATTCCAGGGTGCCTGTGTTAATATTTGAACATGGTCTTTGACCCCATGTCAAAACAACTCAAATAAAGGGATACCGTTTTGGCATCCCCATATCTTACAATTTAAAATTGCTAGAGTGTCTGAGGTATGAACGGCTCTCCTTTGACCGCTTTCACCAAACTTTCCATTACCTTTTGACTATTCTTTCTGCAGGTAGAAATATAACTCCTAATCCTGCAAAATACCTTGGAACCTTCTTTCCCACGGAAGCACCCTGAGATTTTTTGTCTCAGTTTCACCATCCGTATGTCCCGTTCTGCAAGGTTATTATCGAAAGGTATATCAAAGTCATACATGAATGAAAGTGTCTCTATATCATATTTTTCAAGTCTTGCCAGCAACCTGTGTGCTGCATTCTTCTTTAGTTTACCGGTCTTTTCAGACACTGGTACTGGTTGCTCCAGTTTGCCTTTAGCTATTATGTCTTTGAAAATGGCTTCGTACTTGGAAATCTCCTGAGTTTCCATTGAGGCTTGCCCTTGAGCTTTAAGGATATCTACTCGCCGTTTGATTTCTATCAGAAGACTTGCCATGGCTTCTGCCCATTGGTGTTTATAGTCTTCATATGCGCCCCTGAGATTTCTCAGGTTGTGAGCATTACATTCAGAGTGACTACAGTTTTCAAAGGTATAGTAAGGTGTCCAGTGATCATGGCAGGCAGTCCCGTCAAACTCAGGAAGTATCCCTATATCCTTTGCAGCTTTAGCCCCTCGTTTCTCATGAACTTCATAATGGGTAAGTTGCTCTGTGGAAGCACTGTGAAGCCATTGTGTCTTGCCGTTGCACCTCATGCCGGTTTCATCAAAATGCACTACTGATGATTCTATCAACTGCTGCTTTATTGAGGATTCAACTTCATCAAGCTTGTTGTAAAGCCTGTTGTTTACATTAACTATTGTGCCTTCACTGACGCTCTGGCCAATAATATCACTGATGATTTCTACTGCCCTTTCAAGTGGCAGCAACTGATAATTTGTCAGGTAAGCCATCAAAGCCTGAATATTTTCACCGTATTGGACTGGTTGAGTTACAGTTTCGGGAAACTCAGTTTTGTGTACCTTTTTACAGATAGGACACACAAGTTCATGAGCTTTATACTCAGTTACTGTTACTCTGATTACAGGTATTTCAACTACTTGCCGAGTTCGGGTAGTTCCTTCAATATCCGACAGACAGCATCCACACTCGCATTGCTGAGGCTTTATGTTTACAGTTGCGTCAGGATTCTCAACCTTATTCAATGTTCTTCCTTCATGACCTGGCTGTCCTCCTGTAGATTTGCCAGTTTTCTCCCGCATATTCTTGGGCTTCTTAAGTCCATCAGAAGACGGAGGCTTACTACTGTTGCTGCTATTTTTATTTAGTTTGGATTCAAGCTCAGTAATTCTATTGTTAAGCGTATTCACCTGCACTACTAAGCTTGATATCTGGCCATTTAGGTCCTTTACAAGAGAAACTACTGCATTCATTCCATCATTGTAGGTTTTTATGATCTTTGCTTCATCCATTTAATACACCACCATTCAACCGTTAATACTATTATATTGGTTGAATTGGGCGGCTTTCATTGATAAAATATTACCAGTAGCCTACACTATTTTGTTAACCCCTGAGCAGTAACAAATTATTTATATCATCAACTTTAAAAGGCAAAGAGATACCTTTATAACTCATTGCTCCTCCAATAGCTGTTTTAACAATAGATGCAGTTGCAGCAACTCCTTTATTTTTGAAGAACCCTTTAAAAGGCAGCGATTCGACTAAAAGCTGCCGTGTAATCTCATCTTTGGACGAAACACCATATAAAGTAATATTAAAAACTTTCTTCTCTTTATAATTTTCATACTTATCCTTCTTGGATTTTTCATGTTCCATTAAAGCTGGCACGATTGTATTCTTGATAAGGTGAGATTTACCCGTACCCCACTCACCGTTGATAAGTACTGAGTATTTATAGCTGGATTTATCCACATAGTTTTTAATAATATCGACAATCTCATCATTATTTAAATACTTTATTTTTGGAATTTCACTCAAAATTATCACCCCATATTCAAGATGTTAATATTATATCATTTTATGTAAATATTATATCAATTTACCAATAAAAGAAATAAAGCATGCGTTAAATACGCATGCCCTTTGCATATTGTTCTAT
>CALMWN010000033.1 GCA_937873555.1 uncultured Clostridia bacterium | reverse complement strand
GGATAATAAACTATACTGTCCGACTTGAAATGCCTGTTGACTTCTTCAATTATTTCCTTTGCTTCTGAGGAGGATATTTCGTCGGAGCTGTAGTCCAGCATAACCTTGTCGGAATAATTGATATTATCGGAAAGGGTTACCAGGTTACACCTGAAGGTGACATCGGTATCCTTAAGGTCGATTCCCATACTGACCGCTTCCAGAGGAGAGCGCCCGGAATAATATTTCCTGGGGTCATAGCCCATGACCGAAAGGTTTGCAGCATCACTCCCGGGGGGGATACCTTCAGGAATTGTTTTTACCATGCCTGTTTCACCGTGACCGGCTAAAAAGTCCATATTCGGTTTTTTTGCATACTGAAGCGGTGTCTTGTTATCAAGCCGGGGGATTGGATAATCTGCCATTCCATCACCCAGTATCACTATATATTTCATATTTGTCCATATCCTTCGCGTTTTATGTTTAAAAATTCTGTAACCATTATATTATAGCAAAATTAACAGTATGTAGGAAGTAAAAAAGTCAATTTTTTCGACTTTTAAAACACAAAACACATAAACCAAAAGTCTTATAATGTATATAACTTGAAATATTCCACCCATAGTAGTATATTATCCTTATGCAATTCATATCAGGAATAATTCCGTTGTAATGCAAAGCATTGATAACTCCGCTGCTTATATTGCTGACACTATGATAAAGGACTTGAGAAATTGAAATGATTGATAGATATTTGATTGTAGACGGCCATGTACATACTTTCGTGTCTTTAGAAGTCGCGCTGAAAATAAGGGAAGCCTTTAACAAAATGTATGACGTACAGTTTGAAAATTCCGGAACAGGTGCTATTGATGAAGTATTGAAGAATATGAAGGAAAATTCTATAGATTATACGGTAACTGCGAATTTTGCGTCTCCCAAAATAATACACAGAAACAACATGTGGTCGCTGGACATGGCAAAGGAGCATAAAAACCTTGTTCCGCTGGTAAGCTTCCATCCCGATATGGAAGGAAACCTTCCGGAGCTTCTTGAAGAATACATCGGACTTGGTGCAAAAGGGGTAAAATTTCACCCGATGGCTCAAGGATTCAAGCCTTACCATGCGGCATTGGAGGCTTTGTACCGGCACTGTAACGAACTTGGCTTTGTGATGCAGTTTCACTGCGGACGCGTTTCAAATGCACGCTTGAATGAATATGCAGACTTAAGTATGATATTGCCCGTCATCGACAAATACCCCGGGATACCATTCATACTTACGCATATGGCGGATGGAAATGTTGAGGATGTCTTATGGCTCTCAAAAAACTATGAAAATGTATATTTTGATACATCGATTGTGATAACGGGACACCCTTCACTCATTGAATACAACGAGCCAAGCTGGCTGGATGATGATATGGTTGTGGAGGTAATCAATACCATCGGGGCCGGAAGGGTTCTGTTCGGCTCCGATTATCCATGGGGAAGTCCGAAGCATGATATAGACAGGATATTGAAGCTTAAACTGGATGACGGACAAAAAAGCCTGATACTGGGACGGAATTCGTATCAGCTGTTTAAGATAGAATCGTAGACTATTTGGTACAGACAGGCAGTGAAACAATTTCCGACTTCCGTTCATTCTTTTTATATATTGATGCATAATAATATTTATGGATTCCAATGTCTGGTTGGATTTCCTTAAGGAATACGGGTTGAATTAAAAAAACGGCTCAATTTGTATAGTATGAATCATGGAGGTTGTTATGTACAGAAGAGACTTAGCTGTTGTTTTTTCTCTTGCTGTCATTTTACTGATAATTGTTTCGCTGATACTTTTAAAGAAGGATAACAGCGGTATGTCATTAAGTACCGCAGCAAGGGATGCAGGGGTTATACCGGCCGGTGAAAAAGGTGCGGCAAGCCGGATTGATGAAAGCAGCGCTTCCTTTAATAATACAGCTTCAGTTGAAGGTAAGGACACTAAAGCTGAAGAAATACATGTGGTCAGAAGTGAAGAGATAGCTGTTGCCAACAATCTGCTGGAATATGATCTTAAGGCTTCCATATATATGGACAGTGTGAATAAATCATTCCTGAAGTTGGAGTACTATCTTGACGGGGAAAGCAGGGTAAAAGAATTAGATGAGGAAAGTATTCCCGAAATCAGGGATATTTTTATAAATGGGACAGGGGGACAGCTTCAGAATCCTGGAGACAGAATCCTTAAGGTTATTTTGAACAGCAGGCTATCCAAGTGTTACATCATTGTTCCGGGAAAGGTTGTGAATGATGCAGCGGATATCTCGGTATACAGCTATAACCTTAAGGAAGGAACGGCGAAGAAGATATTTGAAAATCATGCAATAAAGCTTTCTGATGTGGTTATCACAAAGGACTCAAGATATTTGGCCTTCAGCTACCTCAAGGAGGACAGCCCGGATAAGGCATATCTCATGGTTTACATATGTGACGGTGATGTTATTCTTGTAAACGGGAATATCGACCCGTCCGGCAATCCGATAGCAAAGAATATTGAAAAGGGATACAGGCATTATTATGACTTATCTTCCTGGTATACAAACACTTCACTGCTCCTGAAAGAAACACTTTACAAGGACGGAAACGGAAGTACAGGTTCAGTAGATGCAATAAAGAGGGAAGTAGTTTATGATATTGAAGAAAACCTAATGACAAATGCTGACGGCAGCCTGATAAATCCGCAGGGAACGGATAAAAGCAAAACCGCGACTGAAGTTACTGATAAAGCTGAAGCACCGGCAGAGCAAAAAAGCACTGAAAGTGAAGCTTTAAAAGCATTAAGGAGATTTTACGGGTTTCTTTCCTCGGAGCAGTATGACAAGGCATATGATATGCTTGATGACAGATTCAGGATAAATGCCTTCAAGCTTTTGGGAGCAGATGAACTTAGCAAAAAAGACATTGATGTTGAAAGCTTTTCCGTATATGGAAGCATATTCAGGACAGTACGGATTGAAAAGATAACTGGCGAAAAATCAGATGGAGGCAGCACTGTAATTTATTTCTACCAGCTGTTTTCAATGAATGAAGGTGACAATATCCGTCAGCCCCTGGCAGCTTTGATGAAGAATACCGAAAAGGGCTGGAAGGTGGCAGAATTGAACGATTGGAACGGTAGTCAGCAGTAAGCGGCTAGTGCTTTTTAACATAACAAATTTCTTGTCATTAAGAATGTTAAAAAGCACATCTTATAAAACCTGCTGAAAGCATAATTTATTAATAGAAATAAATTATGTGAAATGGCACTGTTAATATAATTTTTATTTTAGAACACATATAAAAGATAAGAGGTAATTTATGTTACACGCATTTTCCAGAACGGAACTTTTAATAGGAAAGGAAGCTTTAAACAGGTTAAAGCAAAGCAAAGTAGCGGTTTTTGGCATCGGAGGGGTTGGGACTTTTGTGGTGGAAGGGCTGGTCCGCTCGGGCGTAGGCAGTTTTGTGCTGATAGATGATGACTGTATTTGTCTCACGAATATAAACAGGCAGCTCCACGCGACTATGAAAACAGTGGGCAAGCCAAAGGTGGAGGTAATGAGGGACAGGATACTTGAAATCAATCCAAAGGCCGAAGTTACCCTGTATCAGAAGTTCTACTTGCCTGAAACGGCGGATGAATTGATAAATGACGATTACGACTACATTGTCGATGCGATTGACACGGTTACGGGCAAGATAGACCTGATAGTGAAGGCCAAGGAGAAGGGAATACCGGTAATAAGCTGTATGGGTGCGGGCAACAAGCTGGATCCCACAAGATTCGAAGTTGCGGATATATATGAAACCTCTGTCGACCCTCTTTCAAAAGTAATGAGGAAGGAATTAAGAAAAAGAGGAATTGACTCACTGAAGGTGGTATATTCAAAGGAAGAACCCATGACACCGGTTGAAACTGAGGATTCAAGCTGCAGTAAAAACTGCATATGCCCCAAGGGGACGACGAGGACATGTACAATAAGACATCAGATACCAGGCAGTGTTTCGTTTGTGCCTTCAGTAGCAGGCTTGATAATAGCGGGAGAAGTGATAAAAGACCTGATAGGAAAGAGTGATAAAGATGTTTGACAAACGCATTAATATATTCACCGGCCATTTCGGAAGCGGTAAAACAGAAGTAGCGATCAATTTTGCATTAAAGCTGTCGACGCTTGGAAATAAAACTGCAATAGTGGATTTTGACATAGTAAATCCCTTTTTCCGTACGAAGGATGCCGCTCTTGAGCTTGAAAAGAGAGGAATCCTCGTGATAGCTCCCAGATATGCCAATACAAATGTGGATGTACCGGCGCTTCCGCCTGAAATCAACTCCCTGTTTGAAAAAAAGGAATACAGGGTTGTGTTCGATGTAGGGGGAGACGATGTAGGAGCAAGAGTACTTTCAAGGTACAGGGAGGATATCCTTGGGGATGATGTGGAGATGTTCTTTGTCGTAAATACCAGAAGGCCTATGACAGATACAGTAGAAAAGATAGAAGAAATGATTTGGGATATTGAAAACAGTTCCAGGCTGAAAATCACAAAACTTGTGAACAACACAAACATACTGGGTGAAACCACGATGGAGAATGTTTTAAGGGGGCGGCAGCTGATTGATGAAGTATCGGAAAAGCTTGGCATACCTGTTGCTTTTACAAGCGGGTTTAAGGACAACATAGGCTCCATTGTGGAGGGAAATAATAAGGGTGGGATTCTGTATCTGGATAAGTTGATAAAGCTCCCCTGGGACTTATAAACCATGAGTTATAAACTTTCCTGTGAAACTTGCAAATAAAGTTAAAGAGTTTTATAATTATCAATGAACAAGCGATTTTTTGGATTTATTTATTTATAAAACTATCATTTCAAAATACCATCAATCAATTTTCAGAAATCTTAAAATTGATTATATCAGTCAAAAGTGAGGGTTATTATGGCTAAGGTTACTTTCAACGAAGAGAGATGCAAGGGCTGCAAGCTGTGTACAACGGTTTGCCCTAAGAAGATTGTTGTTATGAATAGTGATAAGCTTAATTCCAAGGGTTTTCATCCTGCAGGAGTAATTGACATGGATAAGTGCATCGGCTGCGCGTTTTGCGCTACAATATGTCCTGACTGTGTTATAGAAGTGGAGAAGTAGGTTTCAAGAGACCAAGAGTAAGTCAAATACCAGAATTAAGACTGAGATTAAGATTAAACTAAGGTAATGTTGTAGTAATCGGTTCTGTCTTAATCTCAAACTTTGCAATAGGGGGACAAGTAAATGGGCGAAAAATTATTGATGAAGGGAAACGAGGTAATCGCCGAGGCTGCTTTAAGGGCGGGGTGCAGGCATTATTTCGGTTATCCGATAACACCTCAGACTGAAATTTCACACTATATGGCTAAGAAAATGCCCGAGGTGAATGGTACTTTTGTTCAGGCTGAAAGTGAAGTTGCGGCAATAAACATGGTATATGGAGCTGCAGCTGCAGGAGCAAGGGCTATGACATCGTCTTCCAGCCCCGGAATAAGCCTTAAACAGGAAGGACTTTCATATATTGCAGGAGCGGAGCTCCCGGTGGTTGTTGTCAATATCGTAAGGTGCGGCCCCGGACTGGGCGGCATACTTCCGGCACAATGCGACTATTTCCAGGCTGTAAAAGGCGGCGGGCATGGCGACTACAAGACTGTTGTCCTGGCTCCCAGCAGCGTTCAGGAATTGTATGAATTGACAGTAGAGTCCTTCAACATAGCCGACAGGTACAGGGTCACAACCATGATTATGGGTGACGGGATCCTGGGACAGATGATGGAAGCAGTGGAGTTCAAGGACACTGAGAATATACGGAAGGTGGAGAAGCCATGGGCTACCACAGGAACAGGCATGAAGAGGGAGAATAACACAATCCAGTCCATCTATATAAACCCGGAGATTCTGGAAAAACACAATCTGAAGCTCCAGGCCAAGTATGCCGAAATCGTAAAAAATGAAGTAAGGTATGAAACCTACAACTGTGAAGGCGCGGATATAATTGTAGCTGCCTATGGAACGGTTGCGAGGATAATCAAAAACGTAATAAAAATGGCTGAAAAAGAGGGTATAAAAGTCGGACTGATAAGACCGATCACGCTCTGGCCCTTCCCCGATGAAGCATTTGACAGGTATGCCACTGTTCCCGGGGCTTTTCTTTCAGTCGAACTGAGTGCGGGACAGATGGTTGAGGATGTGAGGCTTGCAGTAAATGGCAGAAGGCCTGTATATTTCCACGGCAGAATGGGTGGAATGGTGCCTTCCCAGCAGGAGATTCTGGACAGGATAAAAGAGATATTAAAATAAAGGGGTATATAATATGGCTACAGTTGTTTTTAAGAAACCACATGCCTTGAAGGATGTCCCGCTGCATTACTGCCCGGGATGTACACACGGCATCATACACAGGCTTGTTGCCGAGGTTATTGATGAACTTGAGATTGAAGGAAAGACTATAGGTATTTCTCCTGTAGGCTGTACCTATAACAATTATGAGTATTTCAACTGCGACATGGTGCAGGCTGCCCATGGAAGGGCACCGGCTGTGGGTACGGGAGTTAAGAGAACCAATCCTGACAACGTGGTATTTACTTACCAGGGTGACGGAGACCTGGCGGCTATCGGTACCGCAGAAATTGTCCATGCTGCGACAAGAGGAGAAAACATAACCACAGTATTTGTAAACAATGCGATATACGGTATGACATCAGGACAAATGGCTCCTACAACCCTTGTCGGACAGGTGACAACGACCTCTCCTTTTGGGAGGAAGCCTGAGATTCACGGATATCCCGTCAAGGTGTGTGAAATGCTTTCCACTCTCGAGGGAGCGGCTTTTATAGAAAGAGTTTCAACGCATGACATTAAAAATATAAACAATGCAAAGAGAGCCATAAAAAAAGCTTTCCAGGTGCAGATAGCCAAAAAGGGGTTTTCCATAGTCGAGGTGCTGTCCACCTGCCCGACAAACTGGGGGCTTAACCCGGTTGAGGCTATGAAATGGCTGCAGGAAAAAATGATACCTGCATATCCTCTCGGCAATTTCAAGGGAAAGGATCTGGAGGTGTAGATATGGCACAACAGGAGATAATTATAGCAGGTTTTGGGGGCCAGGGTATACTGTCCGCCGGAAGTTTACTGGCTTATGCAGGGATGCTTGAAAACAAGAATGTGTCATGGCTGCCTTCATATGGCCCTGAAATGCGCGGCGGTACCGCAAACTGCCATGTGATCATTTCTGACGAACCGGTAGGTTCACCGATTTTAAATAATGCTACTACTTTGATGGTAATGAACGGTCCATCCCTGGAAAAATTTGAAAGTTGTGTTGTTCCGGGGGGAATGATAATCATAGACAGTTCACTGGTGGACAAAAAGTCTATAAGAAAAGATATTGAGGTCTATGAGATACCTGCCACCCAGATGGCTTCCGATATGGGAAATCTGGTGTATGCCAATATAATTATGCTGGGCAAGCTGATTGAAAAAACAAATATAGTTTCCAGGGAAAACTTTGAAAAGGCTTTGAAGAAGGTACTGCCGGAGAAAAAGCATTATCTCATACCGGAAGAAATGAAGGCCCTTGAAGCGGGTGCTAAATTCTAATGCCATTTCACATAATTTATTTTCAGAAATAAAATAAAAGCTCCACCCGTATTAAGCGGATGGAGCTTTTTTATGTGTTTTTTATACGTTGAACAGCATATCGCCGTATGTCGGCATCGGCCACAATTCCTTGTCGACAAGGGTTTCGAGCTTGTCAGCGTCAGCTCTTACTGCAGACATCTGTTCGAATACGTCGAACCTGTATGAATAAGCCTGCTTGTAAGTATCTCCATGCAAACCTGCAGCCTTGTCAATCAGCTTTTCCAATTTGGCATTGTTCTTGCTCAGTGAAGCTATAAGCTCTGAAACTGATTTCAGAAGGTCAGCCTGTACTGAAGTATCGGCATTTATACCTGTGGCCTTGATGGAATTTATGGATTCTGCAAGTTTTGAAGTAAAGTTGATGCAAGCAGGAAGAATCTGGCGTTTTACCATTTCAACCATTGTCAAAGCCTCTATGTTGATTGTCTTGATATAATGCTCGAGTGAAATCTCGTACCTTGCATGCATTTCAACTCTGCTGAGTACACCGTGCTTTTCCATGACAGCAAGGTTCTTTTCATCTATTATTGCCTTTATGGACTCAACAGTTGTGCGGATGTTGGGCAGACCTCTCTTTTTAGCTTCTGCAACCCATTCGTCGGAGTAGCCGTTTCCATTGAAGATGACTCTCTTATGCTTCTTAACTATTTCGGACAAAATCTTCTGAACTTCAGAATCAAAGTTCTTGGCTTTTTCCAATCTGACAGCAATACCATCCAATACTTCAGCAACAATGGTGTTCAGAGTGAAGTTTGCCTGTGCTATTGTCTGCGATGAACCAACCATTCTGAATTCGAATTTGTTTCCGGTGAATGCGAATGGTGAAGTCCTGTTTCTGTCGGTTGAATCCTTCGGGAGCGTGGGGAGTGTGGATACTCCTATATTCATGAATCCACCCTGCTTGGATGAAGTTGCCCCGCCTTTTTCTATCTGTTCGAGAATATCTGTCAGCTGCTCGCCGAGGAATATCGATATAATCGCAGGAGGCGCTTCGTTTGCTCCGAGGCGGTGATCGTTACCGGGGTTGGCTGCGGACACCCTTAGAAGGTCTGCATAATCATCAACTGCCTTGATAACGGCACAAAGGAATACGAGGAATTGTGCATTTTCATGTGGAGTATGTCCGGGATCCAGCAGGTTCTGGCCGTCATTTGTACCCATTGACCAGTTGTTGTGCTTGCCTGAACCGTTAACGCCTGCAAAAGGCTTTTCATGAAGCAGGCATACAAGCCCATGTCTTAATGCAACCTTTTTCATTGTATCCATTGTAAGCTGGTTGTGGTCTGTAGCAATATTTGTTGTGGTGAATATGGGAGCAAGCTCATGCTGCGCAGGTGCAACTTCGTTATGCTTTGTCTTTGCGGAAACACCGAGCTTCCAGAGCTCTGAGTCAAGCTCCTGCATGAAAGCTGAAATTCTTTCCTTAAGTGATCCGAAATAGTGGTCTTCCAGTTCCTGGCCCTTGGGAGGCTTGGCGCCGAACAATGTCCTTCCTGTGAAGATGAGGTCCTTGCGCTTGTCGTAGTATTCCTTGTCTATAAGGAAATATTCCTGTTCCGGCCCTACAGTAGTTATAACTCTTGTTGTAGTTGTATTGCCGAACAATTTCAAAACACGGATGGCCTGTTTTGACAAAGCTTCCATTGAACGAAGCAGCGGTGTCTTTTTGTCAAGAACCTCACCGGTATAGGAACAGAATGCTGTCGGAATATAAAGAGTAGCATCTTTAACAAATGCAGGTGATGTACAATCCCATGCTGTATAACCCCTTGCTTCAAAGGTTGCTCTCAAGCCGCCGGATGGGAATGATGACGCATCCGGTTCACCCTTTATCAACTCTTTGCCGGAGAATTCCAGTATTACCTTGCCGTCGGATGTCGGGTTTATGAAAGAATCATGCTTTTCAGCGG
>CALMWN010000032.1 GCA_937873555.1 uncultured Clostridia bacterium | reverse complement strand
GACCCACGCAATCAGCTTGGAAGGCTGATGTTCTACCATTGAACTACACCCGCAGCATAATATTCTGTCAATTGGAACGGGGTCTACAATCCTCGCCGTTCGCCGACTTTTAATATTATACAAGGTAGCCGTGCCTTTGTCAACTCCATTTGATGCCAAAATTTTTCATATATAAACTGTGAATTATAAGGATTATGAGGCTTATGTCTCACAGTCCCGTTTATACATAAACAATTTCGGGCTTGATTTTTTTGTCATCCAAATCTATAATTGCATACGATTCTCCTTCGCCATCCCGTGAATCGCTTATACTGCCCGGGTTAACGATAGTATATCCTTCTCTTTCTATGATATCTGCCACATGAGTATGCCCGAAAAGAAGTATGTCTGCCTTCATATCCTTAGCCTTTCCGTAAAGTTTTTCATAATCCCATTTCACTGAATACTTGTGCCCGTGGGTAATGAATATTCTCTTCCCCTTGTATTCAAGCAGCTTTTCTGATGGAGTATCCCCTATCATGAAATCGCTGTTGCCGTATATATATTCAAAGGGAATATCAGGAAAGAATTCCTCCAGCTTTTGCGCATCCCTGAAATAATCCCCAAGATGTATGACTAAATCAATCTTACCACTGCTTTCTATGACATCTCTGGCTTTATCGACTTCTCCGTGTGTATCACTGATTACCAATATCCTCATATCAAAATACCCTAAGTCCGTGTTTACTGCATTCCTTGCTGCGTAGTAAAACCGCGATTGACTCCTTTTCAAATAAATACATTTATATATCGATTCTTTTAAGCTCTTCAACCATACTTCCGAGTGCTTTACCCCTATGGCTTATCCTGTGTTTTTCCTCCGGTTCCATTTGTGCAGTCGTCATCTTATACTCCGGCATATAAAACAAAGGATCATACCCAAAGCCATTTTCACCAAGAGGCCCAAATCCGATATATCCCTCGCAGGTCCCTCTGACTACGAACTCCCTCCCGTCAGGAAAAACAACTGCTACAGCGCAAACAAATCTTGCTGTGCGTTTTTCAAAGGGTACATCCTCAAGGAGCTTAAGCAGCTTATTGTTTTTATCCATGTCTGTCGCACCCTCGCCTGCGAACCGTGCCGAGTAAATTCCCGGAGCTCCGTTCAAATAATCCACAGCCAGTCCTGAATCATCTGCCATGACTATTTCTCCGGTCAGCTTCGATACCTCCCTTGCCTTAATAAGGGCATTTTCCTCGAAGGTACTCCCGTACTCATCAATTTCATCATATATGCCGGCCTGTTCCATTGATAATACTTCAAAAGGGAAACCCGAAAGTATTTCGGAAATCTCCTTAAGCTTTCCCTTGTTCTTCGATGCTACTATAAACCTCTTCATCCTTTGTTACTCTCCCAATATCATTTTTTAAACTCCCCAATACATCCTTCTGTACTTTTATCAGGCTGTTTATCCCGCTCTGGGCAAGATCCAGCAGCCTGCCAAACTGTTCTCTGGAAAAAGGCGCCTGCTCACCTGTTGCCTGAATTTCAATAAACTCTCCAGCGTCTGTCATGACAACATTCATATCCGCAATTGCATTCGAATCTTCCTGGTAACATAAATCAAGCATCTCCACACCGTCCATAATACCTACGCTTACAGCTGCGAGAAAGCCCGTAAGCGGTATCTTTTCCATAAGACCTTCGTCCACCAGATGCTTGCAGGCATCTGCCAGTGCCACAAATGACCCTGTTATAGAAGCTGTACGTGTACCGCCGTCTGCCTGTATAACATCGCAATCGATAATGATTTCCCTCTCTCCGAGGATATTGAAATTTACAACTGATCTCAGAGCCCTGCCTATGAGCCTCTGTATCTCCTGGCTCCTTCCATTGATCTTAAGCTTGCTTATATCCCTCTGGTTTCTTACCTGGGTAGACCTTGGCAGCATGGAATATTCCGCTGTCACCCAGCCTTCTCCTGTTCCCTTCTTAAAGGCAGGCACCTTTTCCTCCACCGAGGCTGTACAGATGACCTTGGTTTCTCCCATCTCTATCAGCACCGAACCTTCTGCATGCTTTAGATAATTTCTGGTTATTTTAACCGGTCTTAATTGTTCAAACTGTCTTCCATCAATTCTCAATTTTTCAGTAACCTCCTGCGGTATTATCAAAACATCAATTCCTGTTAAAAGCTTTCGATAACGGCATTTATAAATTTCGGCAAACCATGTTCTCCAGATATCTCCGTTCCTTCCGGCAAAGGTTTATCCTTTCCTTCCACTTTGATTCTGACCTTGTCAACGCCTTTTATCTGTCTCATGGAGTAAAGCACCTGCTTAACGACGCCTTCCTCCCTGGAAGTCCCTCCATAATTTACGAACTCAGAGTTGAAATTCAGCTCCAGTGTATTCCCCTTGATACTGCTTTGAAGAAGCCTTGTTTTAGCTGGGATCTGGGAAAACAGTTTTGTACCTGAATAATCCTTTGCAAGCAGATCAACAATTTTACCGGGCAGCTCTTCCTCACTCAATGTATTCTGCTCAACGGAAACAGGAAGTAAATAATTCCGGCTGCTGTTTACTCTTTTATACAGGAATACATCAACTTTTTTCGTTCCCGGAGTCAGGTTTGCCTTTTTGGAATTCAACAGTACATTACTCCTTGTAAGAACTCCTGAAATATCGGTCCCGTATTTCAGGACCTTTTGAGGATAACCGTTCACCAGGATTTTCACATTGTTTACGGTATTGAAGCCTGTCAGCGTATAAACCACCGACGCTATAATATTCTTTTCGGAAGTCTCATCCCTGTAGTCCGTGAATTTTCTTCCGAAATCTATTGTTGCAGTCCCTTCCCGGATATTTATTCCCAACAATTCAGTTCCAGCGGGAAGTGCTGGATACAAACCATAGTATTCTATGTCCTCCCTGTTGATCGTACTATCTGTCAGCATCCCGATTGCCGCTCTTGCAATACCTTCCTGACGTTCCAGGAGTCTGCTTACAGGTATCAGGTATCCTTCCCTGTCCTGATAATACAGAGTCACAGGAATCTTGTCCCCTTTGTATTCATCAGGAAAAGTCCTGCTGGGAATTACCCTGTTATCCTGCATTGCTATACTGCTTTCCCGGGTATTACCGCTTTTGCCGTCCTGCAATTTTACCTTGTTTGCCGTATCAGCTTCCTTACTGGCAGCTCCTTCAATTATACCATCGTTTTTCACTCCTGCTGTTACATCTGTCTGTGCTGCTGTTTTAACACCTTCACCCGGTACCCCTCCACTGATTTTCGAGGTTATGAAAGCAGGGAGGGTACAGCTCGTCAAAACAACCAAAGTCGCCGATATAACCGCCAGGAACAAATATTTCTTCATTTTCAATCCTCCTTACAATAAATTCCTTATTATTGTAAGTATGGACAAAATATCAGCCACCTATTATTTCCCGGCTTAAATGCTATATTACCACATCAACCAAATAAAAAACATCAGAAGAATACTTAAATCCTTCCGATGCTTTTTATATAACTTTTATATAATTTAATTTTTAGGCTTGGAAACAATATCCCGAAAATATTATTTCAATTCGGATAATGCCTGAATAACAGCATCCGCTATGGCAGCTGCAGCTCTTTGCCTGAAATCGTCATTTAAAAGATTATCCCTGTCGTCCTTGTTGTCCAAAAAGCTTATCTCAGCCAGCGCAGCAGGCATGGTAGTATATTTAAGAACTACCAGGTTGGGCCTCGGGACTGTCTTTCTATCAATTGTGCCCAGTGTGCTTATCAACTTGTCCTGGATTATCTGTGCGAACCTCCTGCTGGTAAACCTGCCGTCCTCCGGATCCGATGGCCTGTAAAGGGTCTCAGTACCCTTTGAGTTGCCGTCGTTAGCATTGTTATGTACACTTAGGAAAAGGGCCGCTTTCATACTGTTTGCCGTATTCGGCCTGTCATAAAGGTCTACGTAGGAGTCATCCTCCCTGGTCATATAGGTTTTGACATTCTTGCTTTTTAGAATTACATTTACTCTTCTGGCAATATCCAGGTTCAAATTTTTCTCAAGCAAGCTTCCATAAACCGCTCCGGTCTCACTGCCTCCGTGTCCCGGGTCAATCACCACAAGCCTGCCTGAAAAGTCAGGAAACTTTTGGACAGGCCTTATAACTGTCGTTATACTGTTGTCGCTCTCTGTTTTCTGAGACACCTCGTATTTTACATCCTTCTTGGAATAGAAGGCAATGCTTGTTTCATTTGTGAATTGATTGCTTATTATGGAGAGTGAGTCCATCATATTGTCATTTATATTCATAACTCCGCCGTTACCAAGATCTGCAAGGTTTGCAGGGAAAGTTACGGTATACTTCCTGTTGGCCTGATCATAGCTTTCTTTATACAACCTGGTCTGGTTATTGCTCCCGTTTGCCAATTTTACTTTCGGCATGGCAAAATAAACGTTATCCACGTTATTATGGTAAAAAATATTCCGGTATGCAGGGTTTTGTATGTGAAGCACAAGTTTGCCGTCCTGTGGATCAACCAGGTAGTGCATCTGCGCATTCGTGTCAATTACCACCCGTACGGTTGAGGCATTAAACTTTGCATACCTGATGGATTTTACCTTCGTACTGTTAATATCAATTCTTTGTTCCGGGAAGGGTTGATTAAAACCCGGAATATCTACAATCAACCTGTCAGGGTCTGACAGCCTCATTACATTGTAGCCCTTGTAATCAGCAATATTTATTGACACCTCATCCTCATTGTCTTTCTGTTTATAGCTGACATTAAGATCCTTGGTTGCCGGCAATCTGTCTCTGTCCAAATTCCCGCGGCTTTGCGAGTCATCCTTTCTGGCTGAGGCACCAACATTCAAAACCAATTGGTCGGTTTTATTTTCAATCTGATAGTCCGGCTGACCTGAGACATCGAGTACGAGCCGCACCGTTGTGTCGTTAAACTGAGCGTACCTGACTGATTTCACGTATGTGCTGTTAACATCAATTTTTTGCTGTTTTGCAGCTATGACAGTATTGGCAATATCGACAACTATCCTGTCCGGTGCTGAAAGTCTGAAGGCATTATAGTTCTTTGCCCCATCCAGCGATACGGTGACAACATCCATGTTGTCCTTCTGTGTACATTGTACGCTTTTGATACCCTGTGCGTCGGAAGCCGCATTCGTTCGGTCGAGAGTCACCAGTGCTTCATTTGGAAACCAGCCTACCTTCATGTTCAACTGCTCGCCTACAAAACGCAGGGGAAGCATTGTCCTGTCGTTTATGATTTTTGCAGGAACATCAAGCTGTACGGTTTTGTCATTAACTTTGACATTTGAGTCGTTGATCCTGAACTCCATTGAAGTGTCGTTTAATACAAGAGAAACCTTTTGATTTGCACCGTCCCAGCTGACATTTGCCCCGATCTTTTCAAATACCGCCCTTGCCGGAACAAGAGTACGGTTTTCGATTATGACCGGAGGCATGTCGGTAGGAACCAGCTCTCCATTAATCTTAATGTTGTAGATGCTGCCGGAATACTCGTGAACTGCCCCGTCATAAACCAATTGCACCGGCTGCGCAAAAGTATTGGACATATAAAATGTCAATATTAGAGAAATTATAACCAAAAATGCTGTTGCTTTTTTCACTTGTGCACCTCATAAATACCATACAAATATTTTGCTTCAACTTTGCTACATATTTTGCTGTTTAGATTTACATAATTAGCAGTTTTTCTCAATTATGTAGTACTACTTTATATATTTCGACATTTATAACTATTCTCCTCCATCTTTACCTAATCTTAATGTAAATGTAATGCTTCTGTAATCATTTTGCTTCGCCGACTGCCTGGACTATAGCATCGCAAAGCGCCTCTGCAGCCCTTTGTCTGAACTCCTCCTTTTTCAAATACTGGCTGTCTATCTTGTTGGTCATAAAAGCCACCTCTGCAATTATGGAGGGTATATCAGTGGAATTCAGAACAACAAATTCCGGATGTGCCTGTATCTTTCTGTCAACGGTATTCAGCGCCTTTGTCAAACTGCTTTGCACCAGCTCGGCAAGCCTTCTGCTGTTGAAACCTGTATCGCCAGGATTTTGTGGATAGTAGAGGGTCTCAGTGCCCTGGGCATCTTCATTATAAGCATTGTTATGTATACTTATGAAAAGCTTTGCCTTCATCGCATTTGCAATATAAGCCCTCTCATAAAACCATACATAGCTGTCATCATCCCTTATCATATACGTCTTGATATTCTTTTTTCTAAGCAGCGCATTCAACCTCAAAGCAATATCCAGGTTTATCTTCTTCTCCAGGAAATCTGCTGACGGAGCGGCACCCGTTTCAACTCCGCCGTGCCCTGGATCAATTATAACAATTTTATCGGTGGGCGAAGCCTGTTTGAATATTGTAACTGCAGTATCGTTGGTAACAGGGCGGTATATGGTCACATACCCGAACTTATCCCTCGCATTGAAAGTGAGGGTGGTTTCCCCTGCTGCCAGATTGTTCACCGAAGTTACAGAATCAAGGCAGTTGTCATTTATACTGATTTTGCCGTCTGCAAAACTTCCGATATTGTTGGGAAAAGTTATCGAGTATTTTTTGCCGGTAATATCGTAGCTTTCCCTGAAGAACTTTTTGAGACTGCTGTCACCATCGGTCAGCTTTACTCCCGGCATGACAAGTACCACCCTGTCACCGGTATTCGAATATATCACAGAGTTCTCTAAAGGCTTCAGAAAAGAAATTTTTGTAAACTTATCCCCAAACATTCCAGGGTAGGTGAATACCTGCATTGTATACCTGACTCTGGCATTAATTGTTATGCTCGTTTCATTCGTACCTTTATTCTGACTTATTACAATGGAATCAACCGCACCATCATTGACTTTCAGCACACCCTCACCCATATCTGCAACTGAGGTTTTAAAGGTCATGGTATACTGTTTACCTGTAGAATCATAGCTTTCCCTGTAAAGGCTTCTCATTCCACCGCTTCCGTCAGGCATGGTAAATATGCCGGCAGTCAGGGAAATATATGCGCCACTGTCGGTATTGTGGTATAAAATATTCTTATATGAAGGTTTCTGAACAATTATGACCAGTTGGCCCTGCTCTTCCCTGACATCATACTGGGGCAGTCCGTTTACATCCAGTACGACTCTTATAGTCCCCGGATTGAACTGTGCACTTCTGACTGATTTTACAATACTGCTGTTTACATCCAGGGTCTGTGCCCTGACTGATATTCCCCTTGCCGGAATGTCAACAACAATCCTGTCCGGATCGGTAAATCTTACAATGTTATAGCCGCTGTAGCTGTCAAAAGGCACCGCAACCTCTTCGTTATCACCTTTGGGGCTGTGTTTGATATCCAATACCTTATATGCAGGAGTCGGACTGGGTGTTGGTGCTGGTAATGGCGACACTCCAGGGATTTGAACCGGAGCCTGGGTTGCCGTTGGTGTCGCTGAAGGCGAAGGTGTAACTGCGGGTTTTGATACATATAAAACCAATTGTCCGCTTTTTTCCGAAACCTCATAGTCAGGCTGACCGTCAACTTCCAATACTACTCTCGCCGTATTCTGATCACCTTGTAACATTCTGATGGTGTTGACCTGGTTCATTCTGGCATCTATTTTCTGTTCAACTGCCGGAACTGTTGTGTTTGGTATATCGACAATTATCCTGTCAGGGTTCTGGTCTCTGTAAACATTGTACTTCTTATAGTAATCAAGGGATATGTATATCTCATCTTTAAAATTGCTTGAGGCAAATTTGACATTTTTCAAGTTTGCCGGCACAAGGGTATCTTCGGTATGTTCAAGCGTCACAAGCCCTGAATCGGGAAACCATCCGGCCTTCATTTTCAACTGCTCGCCAACAAAGCGCAACGGTATCATTGTTCTGTCGTTTACAATCTTGGCGGGAACATCCAGTTGTACAATTCTGTCATTGACCCTGGCACTTGTATCATTGATTTTAAACTCCATTGATATGCCTATGTTGTTGAAATTCAGCATCACCTTCTGGCCCTGGGCATCCCAGTTTACACTGGCTCCCAGCCTTTCGAATACAGCCCTTGCAGGCACCAGGGTCCTGTCATTTATTATCACCGGAGGAATTTCTGATGTAATCTGTTCACCGTCAATTTTCAAGCTGTAAATCTTACCGTCATACTGGTGAATTTCTCCGTCATAAATCAGCTGAAGCGGTTCAGCAGAGGTTTTAATATAGAAATGAAGGAAAATTGCCAGCATTATGGAAAAAAGGATTAAAAATTTCTTCATGCGTGCCACCCCATGTTTTTTGTTTATGACTGATTCCGGGCTATAAGAACCAGCACCCGTCAATTTATCCATACAATCCATGATACCGGACCGATTGAAACCAGTCATAAACGTAAAGTTCATCATTTGTTGAACAGTGCGTAATTATCAAACAATCAAAATTTCTTTCGATATAATATACTATTTTATAACATTTAATTCGGCAAGTTAATACCTTTAATCATGTTGTTTTTTGGTAAACGGGGATTCATTGTATGAAATTATGCAGCCGCAAAATTTCTGCCTGTACAAGCCCATTTCTTTCGCATGCTGCTGCCCCTGCCTGAATCCCGGCCTGAAATCCCTGTAATAAAACTTCACCCCTTGCTTTTCTGCAGCCTTTTCTCCAAGCTCTCTGATCAGCTCGTGCTTCTGATAAGGGCTTACCAGAAGTGAGGTGGTAAAAGCATCAAAACCCTTTTGTTTTGCATAAGCGGCAGCGGCTTCCATTCGCATGCCATAGCACATGCTGCACCGTTTCAGCTCTTCGCCCGTGAATTTCTCCCACACTTCCTGCCTGAAATCATCCATTATAGATACCGGTACCCCCGAAAGCCGGGAAAATATTTCGACATTCTCCCTGCGCTTTGTGAACTCCTCCAGCGGGTGAATGTTAGGATTATAGAACAGCCCTTCAAATTCAACCCCCTCTTCCTGAAGTATGTTTGCGGGATACACTGAACATGGGGCACAGCACATGTGAAGCAATAATCTCATAACTTTCTTATACCTACCTTATTTTTAGCAATCAGGCTTTAACAGATCTTATTCGTATCTCAATCCAAAATGTTCATATGCAAGCTTTGTTGTCATCCTGCCCCTCGGTGTCTTATTTATAAAACCCAGCTGCAGTAAATAAGGCTCATAAACGTCTTCAATTGTTCCCGGCTCTTCCCCGATAGAAGCTGCAAGCGTATCAAGACCTACCGGCCCTCCGGCAAATTTGTCTATGATGCTCATGAGCATGTTCCTGTCAACACCGTCAAGACCAATTTTATCCACTTCAAGGGCATCAAGCGCCAGAATGGCCACATTTATATTTATAAAGCCGTCTGCCTTGATCTGTGCAAAGTCTCTGACCCTCTTTAAAAGCCTGTTGGCAATTCTGGGCGTCCCCCTGGAGCGTCTGGCAATCTCCTCTGCACCTTCTTCGTCTATACCTATGCCCAGTATGCCGGCAGAGCGTTTTATAATGGTTTTCAGTTCTTCAGAATTATACATCTCAAGCCTGTTGATTACACCAAACCTGTCCCTTAAAGGTGCTGTCAGAAGTCCGGCCCTCGTAGTCGCACCAATCAGCGTGAATTTTGGAAGGTCAAGTCTTATGGAGCGTGCACTTGGCCCCTTACCGATTATTATATCAAGGGCATAATCCTCCATGGCCGGGTACAGGATTTCCTCCACGCTTCTGTTCAACCTGTGTATTTCATCAATGAAAAGCACATCGTAGTTTCCCAGGTTGGTCAATATTGCAGCAAGGTCTCCAGGCTTTTCTATCGCAGGTCCGGATGTCACCCTCAGGTTGACACCCAGCTCTGAAGCGATGATTCCCGCCAGAGTTGTCTTTCCAAGACCCGGCGGGCCATACAGCAGAACATGGTCGAGGGCTTCATTCCTCTTTTTCGCTGCTTCAATAAATATCATCAGGTTTTCCTTTACCTTTGTCTGCCCGATATATTCATTCAATCTTCTCGGCCGCAAGCTGGCCTCATCATAATCATCCTGCCGCAGCTCGCAGCCAATGAGCCTTTCTTCTTCCATATTACCTTACCAGCCCTTTCAATGCATTTTTAATAATTGCTTCCAGGTCCATTTCTTCCGAATATACGGCCGAAACAGCCCTGCTGGCTTCCAGAGCGGTATATCCGAGCACCATCAATGCACTGACAGCTTCTGATACCCTTGAACCCTGGTTGGCTGCTTCCAACCTTTCTTCCCTTATATTGCCTGCTGCGACAATCTGTTCCTTCTTTATCTTATCCTTGAGCTCCAATATTATCCTCAGTGCCATTTTATTTCCTATACCCTGTGCCTTTGTAAGAGTCTTGGCATCATCAGTGATAACCGCAAGCCCGAATTTCGATGGAGAAACAGATGAAATAACAGAAATTGCAGCCTTTGGCCCAACACCCGATACTGAAATCAACAGTTCGAACATGCCAAGCTCTTCCTGCGTTAAAAACCCGTAAAGGCTCATAATGTCTTCCCTTACATACAGGTGTGTAAAAACCTTCACGTCTGTGTCCACAGGGCTTATCATTTCAATGGTGGACAATGCGGTGTTAATCCTGTATCCTACGCCATTAGCCTCTACAACTATGTAATCGCCGTGCTTGTACACAAGCCTTCCCTTTATGTATGCGAACAGTCATACCACCCCTTTTGTATTATAAGAAATACTTGATCCCCTATCTGTAGCTCATCATTTTATACGAGTGTCCGTGGCATATTGCTACGGCCAATGCATCGGCAACATCATCCGGTTTGGGTATTGAAGAAAGATTCAAAATTGCTTTTACCATCTGCTGCATCTGGCTTTTTTCAGCTCTTCCGTAGCCAACTACCGATTGTTTTACCTGAAGTGGAGTGTACTCGAACACGTCAACCCCGGATTTTGCAGCCACAAGTATGGCTACTCCTCTTCCATGGCCCACTGTCAAAGCTGTCTTAATGTTTTTGTTGAAAAACAGTTCTTCAATAGAAACCGCATCGGGTTTATGCTTTTCAATCAGCTCCTCAAGTCTGCAGCTAAGTGCAAGAAGCCTTTTTGGCAGTTCCATTGACGCTGCGGTAGTTACGGCCCCATAGTCAATCACCGAAAATTTGTTCCCCTCATATTTTACTATACCATAACCAGTAATTGCAAATCCAGGGTCAATCCCCATGATAACCATATTGTACAAGTTCCCCCATGTAAATGATTTATAATCAACGCCAAATAATAAAAAAATAAATACGATAAATTGGCATGCATGATGCCTGTCCAATTTTATTATGCTCCAATTCATGCTATTTTTCCATATATAAATGACATAAATTTTCCGATTGCATCAACCTGTATGGACTAGACAGAAATTTTACCATATAATATATTTTGAATTACACAAAGGATTTGTGGTGATGCTTTAGTCAAGGATTATTTATCAGTTGCATAATTATACATTTTGTTGTATAATTATAACAAATCAAGTTTACAAGGTATGGGAGGAAAAACATATGAGTCAGAAAGAAAAGGTCATTCTCGCTTATTCGGGAGGATTGGATACATCGATAATTATTCCTTGGTTGAAGGAAAATTACGATTATGATGTTATTGCAATGGCTGCGGATGTCGGACAGGGCGAAGAGCTTGATCCCTTGAACGAAAAGGCTATAAAGACCGGAGCAAGCAAAATATATATCGAGGATCTGAAGGAAGAATTCGTAACCGAATTCATTTATCCTACCCTTAAGGCAGGAGCAATATATGAAGGTAAATACCTTCTGGGCACTTCCTTTGCAAGGCCGATAATAGCAAAGAGAATGGTTGAAATAGCCTTGAAGGAAGGAGCCACCGCAATATCGCATGGTGCTACCGGAAAAGGAAACGACCAGGTAAGATTTGAGCTCACAGTCAAAGCACTTGCTCCTCATTTAAAAATCATTGCACCATGGAGAATCTGGGATATCAAGTCCAGGGAAGATGCAATAGATTATGCACAGGCAAGGAATATCCCTATTCCGGTTACAAAAAAGGACAACTACAGTATGGACAGGAACCTGTGGCACTTAAGCCATGAAGGCTCCGATCTGGAAAGTCCCTGGAACGAACCACAGTATGAGAAGCTCCTCAAGCTTATGGTTTCACCCGAAAAGGCGCCAGACAAGCCAACATATGTGGAAATTTATTTTGAAAAAGGTATTCCAAAGAAGGTTGATGGGATAGAATACTCACCGGTTAAAATGATAGAGGTACTCAACAAGCTGGGCGCTGAAAACGGCATAGGAATTGTGGACATGGTTGAGAACAGGCTTGTAGGGATGAAGTCCAGGGGTGTATATGAAACACCGGGCGGAACAATCCTGTATGCAGCCCACAGGGAGCTCGAGCTTCTCTGCCTTGACAGGGATACACTGCACTATAAGGATATTGTGGCTCAGAGATTTGCTGAGCTTGTATACTTTGGCCAGTGGTATACCCCATTAAGAGAAGCACTGTCGGCATTTGTTGATGTAACCCAGCAGACAGTGACCGGAACTGTAAGGATGAAGATGTATAAAGGCAACTGCATGCCTGCAGGAGCAAAATCGGATTATTCCCTGTACAGCGAAGAGCTCTCAACCTTCGGAAGAGATGCCGTCTACAATCAGAAGGACGCTGAAGGCTTTATAAACCTTTTCGGACTGCCGATAAAGGTTGGAGCGCTTATGAAGGAAAAGAACAACAAATCAAAATAGCATAAGACCAGGATAATATCGAAATTAAGATTAAGATTGAGACTCAAGGTAGGCTTTGCTTTCTGCCATAGTCCGGATCTTAATCTTTTTATGAGGAAGGTGTAAAAATGAAGCTTTGGGGCGGCAGATTTGAAAAGAATACAGATAAGGCCGTTGACGATTTTAACTCCTCAATCAGGTTTGACAGCCGCATGTACAGGCAGGATATCCTCGGCAGCATAGCCCATGCCGGAATGCTGGGAAAATGCAATATAATACCGGGTGATGATGCTCTGCTGATACAAAAGACCTTGAAGGAGATTCTTGCTGATATAGAAAAAGGCCTTATAGAGTTTGAAACCGATGCTGAAGACATTCACATGAATGTGGAAAAAATACTGATATCAAGGATCGGGGTTGCAGGTAAAAAGCTTCACACCGGACGCAGCAGAAATGACCAGGTTGCATTGGATATAAGGATGTATCTTAAAGATGAGATTATAGTTATAAAAGATATGCTCACCGAACTTGAAAACAAATTATTATATCTTGCGGAAAGCAACCTGGATACCATAATGCCGGGGTATACACATCTTCAGAGGGCGCAGCCGATTACCCTTGCGCATCATATAATGGCTTATTTCCAGATGTTCAAAAGGGATATTCAAAGGCTTTGTGACTGTTATGAGCGCACAGATGTCATGCCTCTCGGTTCCGGTGCTCTCGCAGGCACAACCTACACCCTTGATAGAAATGCAGTAGCCAGAGAACTTGGCTTTGCTTCAATCACGGAAAACAGCCTTGACGGTGTAAGTGACAGGGATTTTGCCATTGAGCTGGCATCCTGTCTGTCCATAGTCATGATGCATCTTAGCCGTTTCAGTGAAGAGTTGATTCTCTGGTCCTCACATGAATTCGGTTTTGTTGAGATGGATGATGCATACAGCACGGGAAGCAGCATAATGCCCCAGAAGAAAAATCCCGATGTCGCAGAGCTTGTCAGAGGCAAGACAGGCAGGGTATACGGCGGCCTCGTGACACTGCTTGCCGTTATGAAATCCCTTCCGCTTGCTTATAATAAGGATATGCAGGAGGACAAGGAGGCAATTTTCGATTGTGTTGACACAGTAAAAATGTGTCTGCCGGTGTTTACAAAGATGGTGTCTTCGATGAAAATCCGCAGTCAGAACATGTATAAAGCAGCCCAGGGTGGTTTCACAAATGCGACCGATATAGCAGACTACCTGGTTAAAAAAGGAATACCCTTCAGAAGCGCACATGAAATCATAGGAAAAATGGTATTGTACTGTATCCAGAAGGAAAAATCCATCGACCGGCTTGCCATGGAGGAGTTCAAGAGCTTTTCCCAGGCCATACAGGAAGATGTTTATACTGAAATAAGCCTTGAGAAATGTGTTTCAGGAAGAAATCTGCCCGGAGGGCCGGCAAGAGAAAGCGTATTGGCTTCCATATCAAGCGGCAGGAAGTTTCTGACTTCATTGTGAAGGCCTGATAATCCTGGAAAGCGGCGTCTCCATCGTTCACAATCAGATGAAAAAGCATAGTACGTTATAAAAATGTACTATGCTTTTTGCTTTTATTGATGCATGCTCCTTCAGAGGATTTGTCCCTGAACCCCAGCTCCATATTCAAAGTCCCAGATTCAAGGTCAAAATTAATTTTATTTACATTAATCCCCTTCCTAATAAAGGTGGAAATCAGATCATTTTCTATCTCTTCCACAAGGTTCCTGTTCAATTCTTTGATTCTTTGTCTCCCAAACATGCTATTGCTCCCCCCGTGTATGGTCTTTTTATAATGTTACAATATTTCCAGGGAGTTGCATAATATTTCCACCAGCCTTATTTTAGTTTCACCTTCTTGTCCAGGGCCTTACCCAGGCTGTACCAGGAATCCCTCAACTTAAACCGGATTTCTTCATCCGGTATTTCTTCTATTACCTCATTCAGAGCCCTGCGCATATGAATGTATTCCAGCATGTTGAAATCTTTCTTTCCCAGGAGCTGTTCCATCTCCGAAATCCAATCATTCACACGGTCAGAACCAATAAATTCATTTGGCAGCTTTTTTTTAAGGTGTGATACAACAAGTTTTGCAGCTTTTCGTTTCACATCAAAATCAGTCAATATTTTCCCAGAAGCTTCGTTAGTCATATAAAGCACCCCTTCTTTACAGGATAAACTGCAAAAAGTCGCAAATCCTTCTGCAACTTTTATAATATATGGTTATAGAATTATTTCCATATGAAATACAATTTATCCTAATTATAGCATATTTATATATGAATATCCACATATATGCAGCAAAAAAAAAGCTTCGGGGACGCTTCTCAAATAATTAACATGTATTTTGGCTGGAATCCCTTTAATGAACCACTTTTCGCAGAGACAAATGGATAATATCTGTAAATATTTGAGAAGCGTCCCCATGGTTTAAACAGAAAAAAGTCCCTTGGAGTTTTTGTTCCACGGGGCTTTATATTCTATGTTCTAATTTAAGCGTTGGAAAAGTATTCTCTATTCTCTACTTTCCTGCTTTCTAATAAATAACCAATTGTTTGCCCTTCAGTCTGTCTTTGTCAACATCAGCTTCTTTTGATTTTGGAACTGTCACGGTATTTGGATCACCATCGCTGATATACTGGTCATCCCTGCTGAGTCTCGGGAGCCACCAGCCGAGATCGCAGTCTACCGGTTTCATACCCGTTGCCCTTACACGGCTCATGGATAATGGATTGGATTTTTTGCTTACCGGTGACATTGTGGGACCCGCGCCCACTTCCATCAATGCAAAATTCTCATACTTGACTCCGCTATATTCGCCTTTTACCACATACCCCTGCAGGTCCTTTGTTGCCTGCCCGAAGGGAAGTGCCAAAGTCTTCATCTGATATCCGGGTATCAGTTCCAGCATTTTCTTCTGGTTGCCTCCCACTTCCTTGATTATGTTATCCGCAGATTTCTGCTCATTCAGATGTATGTGGGTCATGGTATGGTTCCCTATTTCAAACCCTTCATCAACCAGGTATTTCAACCTGTCAGCAACAGTTCCCTTCCCTTCAAAGGTATTAAGCCCAAGATTCACATAGAAGGTGGCCTTAAGTCCGAAATCGGGATGGGTCCTATTGAATTCCTCCAATATTCCTACTGCCGACTGTTTGTTTGCCACCAACTTTCCATTTTCCTCCACCAGATTGAATTGCCCTGCTGTGCCGTCATCAAATGTGAACATCATTGGAATGCACCCTGCAGCAACATTGATGTTATTGTTCAAATAGTCATTGACATTTATCAGCCTGTAGCCCTTGTCATACAGCATGGGCAAAAGTTTTCTGAAATCATCGAAGGTAGTGGTATATTCTCCATTGTCCCCCGGCTTGGGCGTAAACGACTGCACAAAATTGTGGAACATGACCACCATTATTTTGCCGTCTTCATTTGGTTTTACTTTGGCTAAATCCACTGTAGGTTTTGGCGTTTCGGTTGCCTTGGCTGTGGGTGTGGCGGAAGGCGTCGAAGAAGCTGTGACCTGAGCCCTTGCTCCATCATCAGCCTTAGCCAGCTTTTGACTGTTCGAACATCCCGAGAATAAAACTGATACAGAAATTGATACTGCCAGAAAAATTGCCAGATATTTTGTCATTTGCAAACACTCCAATATTATGTATGTGGAACCCACATAGAATGAAAGCCTCTTCATATAATTTATGAAATGCTCTTACGCATTATAGCTGAAAGGATCACGCAAACTGCTTCCGTGACAATTTGACATTCTTTTTTCTTTACAGGTGTGCTCCAAGCCTATATCGAATTACGAAGTTCCTCCTGCAGCGGCCCATACGCCGCTGTTGTATTCTCTGTCTATAAACCGTAAGGCTTTCTATTCAATTGGGTTCCTTGCGATTCAATTATACAATAAATAAGGAGGCTATTTCAAATATAAAATATTCCTTTAATTTTCATTGCATTTATTTCCTCAAGGCATTCAACAGACAGGAAATACTGAGTTCAGGCAAATCTATAAAGTCTTCTCTCTCAAGAATATCACCAAGTCTGTGAGCATCTGAAGATTTTATAAATTCATATCCGTAAAGATAAGGATATTTTTGCAGGAATTCTTTCGTACTGCATCCTTTTGACAGTTCGAGATATTTAATATCAGGATATTCAGGCATGATGCCCAGATTGGAAATTATACTGCAGGAGGTCCTGTCAGCATGCGCGGGTATGACAGCTCCCCCCATTTCCAAAACTGCATTGACGACATCTTTAATGCTGATATTTGCTGCTGTCAGCAAAAATCTTACCGACTCGGAGAGTATTCCGTCATGCTCGTCCATTATCAGTTGTCTTCCAAATATGTCTTCCCTGTTCCTGCGGTCCGGTAATGCAGCATGGATTATATCCTGCATCCTCAGTGCAGAATCAAAGGATGGAAAAAGGCACACCAAGTGGACCTCTTCCTTCGTCTCCACCTCCATGCCTGGAACTACAACCAGCTTTTTGCCGGAAGCGCTTTTGATGACAGCCTGTACATTCTCTGCAGAATTGTGGTCTGTAATGGCAATAATGTCAAGACCTTTCAGGCATGCCATATTCACTATATTGTTCGGTGTCATATCCTTGTCCGAGCAGGGAGACAGTGCAGTGTGAATGTGCAAGTCCGTAGCAAACCTCATTTAAACCTCCGGAACCGGTTTTACGTTTACAAAGCCTTATCCTCCGTTATTCCCGAACACCTCATATGCCTTACAGCAAATATGGTAGGAACTCATTGGGCTTCCCAATATGGGCACGGCTTCGTGAACCGCTTTTTTTAAAGTGGCTTCCTCAACGCATATCCCTTCAGGGATAATTATGCAGGAAATCTCTGTCAGCTGCGCAACTGCAATAATGTTGAGGTGGGTATGAACCGTTATCCAGGCATCGCCCTTATCCGCATGTGACATCACCCAGCTCAAAAGATCTCCGGTGTATACCCCTGAGACTTCCTTCCCCAGTCCGGCTTCGCCAGTCAATATACGCAAACCTGTTTTAGCGGCAAACTCTCTTACGTCCATTTTGTATCATCCCCTCATACCGGCTTTATCATGGCCTATTTGACATTTTCAGTACTTTTATCCATGACCGGAGGCATTTTTGCTTCGAGTTCCATCATCTGTGTTGCCAGATCCCTCACCTTTTCACGCAGCTTGAATATACAGTCGGCTTCGTTTGCAATTTCTCTCACTATATCCTCCGCTAAAGCTCTGCAGCTTGGAGCACCGCATGCCCCGCAATCAAGTCCGGGCAGCTCCCTGTTGATAAGTTCAAGAGCCTCCAGCTTTTTCATGGCTTTCTCCATATCACTGTCAAGTTTCATTACAGGTTTATATTCGACATTTCCTGTCCAGGCAAGATCATTGCAGGGAGTTTTCCGTATACCCTCGGTTACTGCCTTTTCTTTTGCCTCATCAATGAATTTTTTAAGCCTTGTCTTTGCAACATAGAGGTTTTCGACGGTCAGCGGGCCCCCCAGGCAGCCTCCTGTACAGGCAAGAGCTTCAATAAATTCCACGTCCTCCAGCCTGTCATTCTCAATTTCTTCGAATATCGTTATCACATTATGAATTCCATCAACTGCCAGGAATCTGTCATTTCCCAGAGCAAGGCCTTCCCCTCCCGAATTCGCCCATCGTATACCTTCATAACCTGCCTGTTCCAGGTTTTCTTCAGCTGCGACGCCCTGAAGACTCGACAGCATTTTCAGATAAATATCCTTGATAGAAATGGCTCCATCAACAAAAGATTTTTCTTTTTCATAAGGTGCCTTCACACTGGTAGCCTTTGCAGCGCAAGGTGTAATGAAAAACACTCCCATATCTTCAGGTTTCAGCCCCTTTGATTTTGCAGCTTCGCTTTTGACAATCCTGGCCGCGACCTCCATGGGTGATTCAAGTTTGACAATATTATCAATAAGCCCTGGAAATCTCACCTGTATAAGCCTGACAACCGCAGGGCACGCAGAGGAAATAAGCGGCTTTTTCCAGCCGGGCTTTCCAACGAGTTCCCTTGTTGCAGCGGTAACAACCTCTGCAGCCCTGGCAACCTCGTAAACGTCATCAAATCCGAGGGCCTTCAAGGCTGTGAGAATTTTATTCCTTGAAGAAACCTCCTTGAATTGTGAATAAAGAGTAGGTGCAGGGATGGCAGCTCTGTACCTGAACCTGTTTACAGACTCTAATGGGTCGGTTATTGCCTTCTTTGCATGATGCGGGCATATTCTTATGCATTCTCCACAGTCTATGCACCTTTCGTCTATGATCCTCGCCTTGCTTTTTCTTACCCTTATGGCCTCCGTCGGGCATCTTTTTATGCAATTTGTACAACCTCTGCATTTTTCCTCATCCAGAGTCACAGAATGAAAATATGTCCCCATCAAATCACCACCTGAATCAAATAAAACCTGGCTCAAAAATTCACAACTATTTTAACAGCAGTGCCTATGCCCGGTTCCGACCTGATATCCAACTCATCTGCATACCTTTTCATATTTGGCAGTCCCATACCTGCTCCAAAGCCCATTTCTCTGACAATATCCGTCGCAGTTGAATAACCTTCCTGCATCGCCAGGTCTATATCTGTTATTCCCGGCCCATTATCCAGTATCTCAATAGTTATTCCGTTTCTTCCGATTTCCACTTCTGCGCTTCCACCGCCGGCATGTATTACCGCATTGATTTCTGCTTCATACATGGCAACCGCGGCTTTCTTTATTGAGACAGGATTTACTCCAAGCTGTGTCAGCTTCCTCTTCACACTGCTGGAAGCCTCTCCTGCAGTTGTGAGGTCGTAAGCCGGTATATCATAATGCAGTTTTACGCTGTTTTCATTCATTCCCACACACCTCTGCCGGTAAGTCCTGCATTATATAGCTTTCCGCAGGATATGTACATTGTATTTTTCGTAGAGATGACCGTAATGCCCTTTTCATCTGCAAGCTCCAAAATATTCCGACCGGGGTTTTTACCTCTTACAAATGCGATCACCTTGATATCCATCATTTCGGCAGTACGCACAACCTGAGGACTTACAAGACCTGTAAGCAGCAGGACATTATCCTTCACGTAGGCCATTACATCGCTCATCAAATCAGATCCGAATGCGGAACAAACCTCCATATCAAGATTTTCACTGCCGGCTAAAAGCTCTGCATCAAGCAGCCCGATGATATCCCTTACTTTCATGTCAGCACCCCTTAAAAAATTCCAAAATAATTATAACATATTGTTATATAATTAACAATCAGTCCTTTTATTTTTCAGTCTCAGCTGCGCTATTCACTGCATCATCAGGTACAACTATATCCTGTTTTCCATTATATGCCCCATATAGCACATTGACCTTAAGTGAAAGTTCAGGCTTCTCCCTTCCTGAAACGAAATTCCCTTTTGCTGTAAAATACATTTTTTTAGGAAGGTATGTTTTTTTGTCCAATATCAGTTCTGCATATCCCTTCCCCAGTTCATACCGTTCGATAGGCCTGATATTTATACTGAGCCGGTTCATGAGTCCATTCGGGTATATATCGCCCTTGAGAAAAATTTCATCAGGATTTGTACTGTCTGCAACTGATAATCCCGCGCAAAATATGTCGTCTGAATTCACTATCATCGAAATGTCCTTGTTCTCAAATTCATTATCATACATATCGTTTGTAAGGGCTTTCTTCTCCCATTTTCCTGAAAATGGGTCTTTTGAATATTTCACACCGTTTGCAAGATACATTTCCGAACTCATATCGTTTGGTGCAGAAACCGGTTTTATCTCCATATGAAAAAGCTTTACTGTTTTATTCATTTCACCCCTGCCATCCAATAAAAGGGCGAAAGTTCTGCCAAACTGGCTTATATCCGCGCTGATTTCAGTATCCATGCTCATGGTTGCGGCTGCATTTGCAGCTGTCCGGGACTTCTGCAGGATTTCCCTTACCCTGTTGAATTCCGATTCATCCCTTATTATAACGGTACTTGTGGAAGCTTCCCACACCACCTTTTTGCCGAGGCTTTGCGAAATAAATCTCGCCGGTATGTAAACCCTGTCATTGTACATAACCGGAGCTGTATCCAATAACACGGGAGAATCATCGACAAATGCGGCATTTCTGTCCACTTTCAGATTGATCTTTACAGGCACTGCTTTTCCGTTTTTGGTTATCTGATGTTTTACAGTAATACTTTGATCATTCCCATTCCAGGTTTTATCAATATCTTCATTTGAAACTCCCAGACTTCCCAGTATATCTCTTAGTGGCAGCAGTATCCTGTCATTTGCAATTATCGGAACATTTCCATACATGGCAGCCTTTCCGTCAAAAACAACCTTAACATCGGAAGCCTCGGTAATTACACTTCCCTCGGCAAAAGACACTGTATAGATGCAAAGCAGGATAGCTGACAGAATAATAAGCATACTTGTCTTTTTCATAGAGCAACCTCCACCCTCCACTATGTGTACATGCATGACCCGTACCTCTTATATTTATTCACATGGTCATGGTTAAATGCTTAATGCCAAACAAATTTCACCTTCACAAGTCGCAGACCTAATAAAAACAGCTTCCTCCGATAAATTCCCTGATAATGGAGTTAAAAGGAATTTCCCTGGAATCTATCGGAAGCAGATAGCTTAAAAATTCCAACAGCCTTTTGGCTTCGGAATACCCGGGATGGGAGGCATCCACTTCCGCCAGCAAAGGCTCTGCAAATGTTTTTAACACACCCAGCTCAAATATGAGAGAGGAGTTAAACATTATATCGGCTTCCTCCTGGAACGGGAAAATATTCTTTTCCTCTCCTCTGCGGACAGACGGCCAGCGCTTTATGGTATTTACAGCACTGCTTCCCCTGAACTGGAAGTCCCGTACCATCCTCCTTATTATCCTCGTATCGGTTGAAGGTATTCTGTTGTGGTCATCTATATTCATTGAGGTTAATGCGCTGACGTAAATCTTGAATTTGCTGTCCCTGGCGATTGTAGCTGTGAGTTTCTCATTGAGGCCATGTATGCCTTCTATGACAAGCAGCTGGTCATCATCTATACACAGTTTTCTACCGACATCCTCCCTGCAGCCGTTCGGAAAGTTGAATACCGGTATTTCCACTTGATTTCCGCAAATCAATTCCGCAAGGTGGTGGTTGAAAAGCTGTATATCAATTGCCTCCAGTGCTTCGAAATCATAATCGCCCTTTTCGTCCTTCGGAGTCTGCTCCCTGCTGACAAAATAATCATCAAGAGATATTGTCACAGGCCTTAAGCCATTCACTCGAAGCTGTATTGCAAGCCTGTTTGCAAAAGTCGTCTTACCTGATGAGGACGGACCGGATATCAGTACAATCCTCTTCTTATTCTGGCTGTTGGATATCATATCTGCAATCTGTGCGATTTTTTTCTCCTGAAGGGCTTCGGATACCCTCATGAAGTCACATATATTGCCGGCCTTTATAATGTCGTTAAGAGCTCCGACATTGTCAACTCCGAGTATATGACCCCATCGCTTGTATTCGACAAAAACATTGAACAATTTCCTCTGCTCTGCAAACTCAGGTATAACTTCAGGATCCGATTTGTCAGGATACAGCATTATCAGTCCCGGGTAGTAGTATTTCAATGAAAACAGCCTGGCATATCCTGTGTGAGGTACCATATAGCCGTAAAAATAATCTTCAAGGCCTCCGCAGTCATAGATTGTAACATAGGGCTTGCTTCTGTATTCAATTGCGTGATAACGGTCCATTCTCCCTCTTTTCATGAATATGTCCCTGGCATCCTCAAGTGTCATTACCCTCTTTATAAAGGGCACTTTGGCTTCTACCAGCTTCCTCATCCTGTCCTCGATTGCTTTTACTTCTTCTTCTCTTAAATCTGTTTCTCCTCTTATCTCGCAGTAGACACCCTTGCTTATGGAATGCCCTATGATGACCTTCCTGTCCGGGAACAGCTCATGCACCGCTTTAATCAGTATAAAATGCAGGCTTCGCCTGTATATCCTCATCCCATCTTCATCAGACAGGTCAATGAATTCCACCTTACAGTCGGAAAACAATTGCAGGTTCAGTTCCTTTATATCATTATTCACTTTTGCAGCTACAATGGTGTATTTGTATTCCTTTGCAACAGATTCCCCCAGCTCTTTTAACGAAATGCCCTTTGGGACCAATCTCTCGTTCCCGTCAGAAAACACTACCTTTACCATATCAATGTCGTTTCCCATCATAAACCGACCCCTTATATCAGGATGAAGATAAATCTGTCCTTCCTCTTCCGGCATTGTAAACCCTAAAATCTGAAAACCGGCTTTGTGGCGGATACTGTATCTATATAATTCTATTTTATCACTACAATTTCCTTTTGAAAAAGGAAATTTAAATGTACCATCAAGCGGCAGACATCGATTTCTTTGTCCTTACAGCAAATAATAGTTTTTCCTTCCGTCCTCCTTAATGGTAATACACGTCTTTTCAATACCGATTGACATACCGCATGGCTATAATATATACTGCTTAAAGACACAGAATGATAGCATTCGTTCAATATGGAACATATATTTGAAAGAGGAAATGTAATGGCTGAAATAAAAGAAATAATTAGCAGGGAAGTAAACAGGAGAAAAACATTTGCAATTATATCACACCCGGATGCAGGTAAAACCACCCTTACGGAAAAACTGTTGCTCTATGGAGGGGCAATAAGGCTTGCAGGTTCTGTTAAAGCACGAAAGGCCAGCAAACATGCTGTTTCCGACTGGATGGAAATTGAAAAGCAAAGAGGAATCTCGGTAACCTCAAGTGTCATGCAATTTGACTACAACGGCTTTTGTATCAATATACTGGATACCCCGGGCCACCAGGACTTCAGCGAAGATACCTACAGGACGCTTGTCGCAGCCGACAGTGCCGTCATGCTTATCGACGGTGCAAAGGGAGTGGAGGAGCAGACTATAAAACTTTTCCACGTATGCAAAATGAGAGGCATCCCCATATTTACCTTTGTCAACAAAATGGACAGAGCCAGCAAGGATCCCTTTGAACTGATGGAAGAGATCGAACGTGTGCTGGGGATCCGTTCCTATCCCATGAACTGGCCTATCGGTATCGAAGGAGATTTCAAGGGAGTATATAACAGAAAGCTTGCACAGATAGAACTGTTCAACGGCGGCGACCATGGTCAGACAGCCGTATCTTCTACCGTAGGCAAGGTTGATGACAGTCTGTTTGCGGAAATCCTGGGCGGGCATTACCACAAAAGGCTCTGCGATGAAATAGAACTGCTTGACATGGCCGGAGATGAGTTTGACAAAAAAAAGGTGATGAAAGGCGAGCTGACACCCATATTTTTCGGAAGTGCCATGACAAACTTCGGTGTACAACCCTTTCTTGAGGAATTTTTAAGCCTTGCTCCCTGCCCGGGAATAAGGATGACCACCGCAGGAGAAGTAGACCCGGAAGGTGAGAAATTTTCCAGCTTTGTCTTCAAAATACAGGCAAACATGAACCCGACCCACAGGGATAGGATTGCCTTCATGAGAATCTGTTCAGGGCGTTTTACAAGAGGCATGGAAGTTTTCCATGTGCAGCAGGGCAAGATGGTCAGGCTTTCACAGCCGCAGCAATTTATGGCCCAGGAACGTACGATTATTGAAGAGGCTTATCCGGGTGATATTATAGGAGTTTTTGACCCCGGGATTTTCAATATAGGCGATACACTGTTTGAAGGCAGCACCCAGGTGAGGTTCGAAGGAATCCCCATCTTTCCGGCGGAGCACTTTGCCAGAGTCACAGCTGCAGACTCCATGAAGCGCAAGCAATTCCTGAAGGGCATAAATCAGCTTTCGGAAGAAGGTGCAATCCAGGTGTTCAAGCAGGTGGATATTGGCATTGAAGCACTTGTTATTGGCGCTGTCGGAGCACTTCAGTTCGAGGTTCTGGAATACAGGCTGAAGAATGAATATGGAGTTGATTTGAGAATACAGCATCTGCCATTCAAACATGCCCGCTGGCTTGAAAACAAGGAACTGGACCCCCGCAGGCTGAATCTTACAAGCTCCACCATGATAGCACAGGACAAGGAAGACCGTTATGTACTCCTTTTTGAAAATGAATGGTCGATACGCTGGGCTGAAGAACGGAATAACGGGCTTACGCTGTATGATATTGCGAAATAGAAGTAAAAGCATGCCTTGTTCAACAAAGCATGCTTTTTTTCAATATTCCTTTATACATAATATTGACCCGGTATGCCTGTGTCAGTTTCTAAGACTGTGAATCGGGGCAGGTATCCTTCCACCTCTTTTTATGAAACTACTGCTGTCAAATTCACTGACCTTCATAACCGGCCCTGAACCCAGAAGGCCCCCGAATTCAACCACATCGCCTATCTTTTTACCCGGTGCCGGTATAAGTCTTACAGCAGTCGTCTTGTTGTTTACAACGCCTATGGCAGCCTCATCGGCTATAATGGCCGAAATCGTCTCCGCACTGGCGGTTCCCGGGATTACTATCATATCCAGTCCCACAGAACATACACATGTCATTGCTTCAAGTTTTTCTATCGACAGCGCACCCTTTGAAACGGCATCTATCATTCCTGCATCCTCGCTGACAGGTATGAATGCCCCGCTCAGGCCTCCTACATACGAAGACGCCATTATGCCTCCCTTTTTTACCGCATCATTAAGAAGTGCCAATGCTGCAGTTGTCCCATGGGCACCGCATTTTTCGAGTCCCATTTCTTCAAGTATGTGGGCAACACTGTCCCCTATTGCAGGTGTGGGGGCAAGCGACAGATCAACTATCCCGAAGGGCACCTTCAGTCTTCTGGAGGCCTCCTGGGCAACAAGCTGTCCCATCCTTGTAATCTTGAATGCAGTTTTCTTGATAGTCTCTGACACCGTTCCGAAGTCGGCACCCTTTACCTTCTCAAGGGCGCATTTCACTACACCGGGTCCGCTTACTCCAACGTTTATGACGCATTCAGGTTCTCCTACACCATGGAATGCCCCTGCCATAAAAGGGTTGTCCTCCGGTACGTTTGCAAACACCACCAGCTTGGCACAGGCCAGGCCATCATCCTTTTCTGACAGAGCAGCTGCCTTTTTGATGATTATGCCCATTTCCCTTACGGCATCCATATTGATTCCGGCTTTGGTAGTAGCCACATTCACCGAAGCGCATACCTTTTTTGTTGTGCTCAGTGCTTCAGGTATTGACCTGATAAGCTTTGCATCGCCGATTGTATAGCCTTTGTGGACAAGAGCGGAAAAACCTCCTATAAAGTTGACTCCTACATCCTCCGCCGCTCTGTCCAGGGTCTCGGCAAATCTGATATAGGATTCCTCATCACTGCTTTCAGCTACCAGTGATATTGGTGTTATGGATATCCTCTTGTTGATGATGGGAATACCATATTCCCTTTCAATATCCTCACCGGTTTTTACAAGTCCGGACGCAAACCGCATTATCTTATCATATATCTTGCCACGTGCTATATTTCCGTCGGAGTGACAGCAATCCCTCAGGGAAATTCCCATGGTTATCGTTCTTATATCCAGGTTCTCCTGCTGTATCATTTTTATTGTCTCTATTACTTCATAAGGTGTGATCATATAAATGTTCCGCCCTTCTTAACGAAAACACAGGTGGTTATAATCTATGCATCGAGTTGAAAATATCCTCATGCTGAATTTTTATTGAAAGCCCCTGTTCCATACCTTTCTTTTCGAGGCTTTCTGACAATGATGCCATATCCGTATTCATTTTTGATATATCTGCAAGCATTATCATTGTAAACATATCCTGCATTGTTGTTTGGGATATATCCAGTATATTGACATTTTTTTCAGCCAGTATATTGCTGACTGCTGCAATAATTCCAACCCTGTCCTTTCCGATAACGGTTATAACAGCCCTCACAAACATCACTCCTCCTAGTGCCATTTCACATAATTTATTTCTAAAAATAAATTATGCTTTCGGCGAGCTTTATCGGATGTGCTTTTTAACATTTTTAAAGACTAGAAATCTGTTATGTTAAAAAGCACTATCAGCCGGCAACCAACATATAAACCAGCTTGTTCAATATCTGTATTATACATTTCAAAATGAGTTATTGCAAACACTATTGCTTTGCAAAAACATTGTTTTCATAAGCAGATATTTCCTGCTTGCATGTAGATTCAACAAATGCTATAATGTATTTAGATATTTAGACAACTATCTAAATATCTGAATATCCATTAAGAAGGTGTAACCTTGAACGAAGTATTTCAAGCATTGTCCGACCCTACCAGGAGGCAAATACTGAAAATGCTGAGAGACGGTGATATGACTGCAGGGGAAATATCTGAGAAGTTCAACATCAGCAAGCCCTCAATAAGTCACCATTTGAATGCACTAAAAAATGCAAACCTGATCCTGGGGGAAAAAAGAGGGCAAAATATTATTTATTCACTTAATACAACTGTGTTTCAGGAGATTATGGAGTGGTTTTTCAACTTCAGGCAAAGGAGTGGCGAAAATGAAATTAAGAACCCCATGGACTCTTGCCAGTGAACTCGTGTGGCAGAAGACACATCGCGCAGGAGCTTACGCTTTTGTAACAGCCGGGGTCCTGATAACGGCATCCATCGCCTTCAATGGTTATACAGGCTTCGTCATAACTATCGGCGCTGCCATTGGCGTTACCCTTTTCTCCTTTATATATTCCTATATCCAATACAGAAGGCAAATGCACTAATTACAAGAAAACCGTTGATTTCTTCAACAATTTCTCAAGTTCGTCAAATGGAAGCGGCTCACTGAATAAATAACCCTGGACATTATCACAGTCATATTCCTTCAGGAGCTGCAGCTGAGCCTCAGTTTCCACGCCTTCTGCGGTCACTTCAACCTTAAGGCTGTGTGCCAGGGAAATCACCGCTTTTGCTATGGCCTCTTCGTCTGAATTTTCCGTCATATCATGTACAAAAGATTTATCAATCTTGAGGGTGTTAATGGGCAGCAATTTCAGATAATTCAAAGATGAGTATCCCGTCCCGAAATCATCCAGGGATATTCTGATGCCCATCTCCCTTAGTCTGTTTATGGTTTCTATGGTAAAATCAATATTCTGCATTGCTACACTCTCAGTGATCTCCAGTTCGAGGTAAGCTGGGTCCATTCCGGTCCGGTTTAATATTCTGGTAATCATTTCAACCAGGTTTTTTTGCTGGAATTGACGGACAGAGAGATTCACGGCCACTCTTAGAGGTTTGAAACCCTTTCCCTGCAGTATCCTGTTGTGAGTCATGGCTTTTTCAAGCACAATTTCACCTATCTGAATGATTGCATCGGACTCTTCAGCAAACGGAATAAAATCATCAGGCAAAACAACCCCTCTTATAGGGTGGTTCCATCTGACCAAAGCCTCTACACCGGTGATCTCCCCTGTGGCAATGCCTATCTGTGGCTGATAATAAACCATAAGTTCATCATGTTCCAGTGCATGCCGCAAGCTGTTCTGCAAATTAACCTTTTCTACCACTTTAACATTCATTGCAGACGTATACAGCTGGTAAGTATTTTTCCCTACTTCTTTCGCTCTGTACATGGCAGTATCAGCGTTCTTGAGAAGGGTTTGATCATCCTCTCCGTCTATGGGATAAAAGGTTATTCCCATACTTGTTGTTATATAGAATTCTTTTTCTCCAAGCATCCATGGCTTTTGGAATGCTTCAAGAATCCTTTCCGCTACGCTTATGACAGCATCAAAGCTATCTATTTCAGGCAGCAGTATGATAAACTCATCTCCTCCGAGACGTGCTACCAAGTCAACTTCCCGCAAGCATTTCCGCAATAATATTCCGATATTTTCAAGGAGAGTATCTCCAAAGGAATGCCCGAGCGTATCATTTATCGACTTGAAATTATCAAGGTCAAGGAACAGGAGCGCACCTATCTGCTTTCTCCTTCGGCTTCTTGCAAGTTCCAGGTTCAGCCTGTCCAGGAAATGCGTCCTGTTTGGCAGGCAGGTAAGGCTATCGTAATATGCCATGAAGTGTATTCTCTCTTCAGATTTTTTACGCTCGGTTATATCCGTAAGCGAGCCGGCTATCCGCACGGGTTTCCCATCGCTGTTCCATACTGCCTTTCCACGGGCTTGGAGCCATTTATACTCTCTCAGGGAATCTGAATACACCCTGAATTCAGAAAGAAAGTAATTCGCTCTACCTGAGAAATAATCAATTAATGCACTTTTGAATTTATGGATATCCTCATTGCAAATAAGCTTGTACAAATAGGAATAACTTATGAAATTTTCGTTTCTTTCAACCTCCATTATCTGCTTCGAATTATCGGAAAGATATACGATATCATTTTCAATGTCCCAATCCCATATACCGTTGTCCACACCTTCTACAGCAAGCCTGTATCTTTCCTCGCTGACCTTCAGGGCATCCTCCTTTATTTTGAGCGCTTCAAACTGCTGCTTCAGTTCTTCTTCGGTGGCGGCCAGTTCTTCATGCACTGCCTCAAGCTCCCTGTAGCTTGAGAGAAGTTTTCTTTCCGCCCTTTTTCGCTCTGTCACATCTATCCCCATTCCAACAATCACATTTGGCTTACCGTCATCATCATGCAAAATACTGTTGGTCCATAATACGTCGATAATGCTCCCGTCTTTACACAAATTCTTTCTTTCAACCTTCTGATAGACCTCACCCTCTTGTGCTCTTTCAATCACAGGTATTATATTTGGGCGGTCTTCAGCCGGAATAATTACATCAAACCACTTCCTGCCAATAATTTCTTCAGAACTGAAACCGGTCACGCTCTCCCCGAATCTGTTAAACCTTATAACCGTGCCATCTGGCTTCCAAAGCATGATAATTGTGTTCGAATTGTTGATTATATTGTCTGAAAACTCTTTCTCATGTCTTAAAAGGTTTTCGGCAATTATACGCGTCGTTATATCGCGCAGTACCATTACCGCGCCTGTTATATCTCCCTTATCATCCCTTATCGGGGATACCGATACCGAAACATGAAGTTCCCTGCCGTCATCTGAGATCAAAAGACAGCCCTGCAGCATCTTTATTCTTGTCCCGGCACTTATGACATTACTGATTGGGATTTCTACAGGTGTACGTTTTGCTTCATCGACAATGGTTATAACATCCCATATGTACCTCCCATTGTATCCATCGTTTGAAGCACCTGTTATCTCCCTGGCAATAAGATTCATGAAATTGACATTGCCGTCCCTGTCCGTCGCAAGCACTGCATCGCCAATACTCGACAGAGTTGTATGGACCCATTCGTATTGCTCTTTCAGGTCCCTGGTAGCTTTTGCAACTCTTTTTCTCAAATAAGCGATATTTGCATATAAAAATACCATGATAAGGAATGCGCAAAGTCCTGAAATCAATATGACAATTGTAATATTTCTTCTGTGCATATCTATGTAGTACTGGGAACGGGAAAAGAAATATTTCTCATAGAGTTCTTCATACGCTCCCGACTTTTTAAGCTGGTCAATTCTTTTATTAATATAATTCACAAGTTCAGGCCTGTCCTTGCTCACGCCATACGCAAAATCCGTAGGAAACATGCCGGTGGTCTGTGGAATGATTTCCGACTTGAGACCTCTTTTGATAATCAGATAATTAATTACTTCCTGGTTATCAAATATCACATCAATTTTTCCCTGAATCAGTTCCGATATTTCCTGTTCCATGGATTGCAAAGGATAATAGTTTTTAACTCTCTGCTTGTCACTCAGGATATCTTCCGAATACGAGCCCTTTAAAAC
>CALMWN010000031.1 GCA_937873555.1 uncultured Clostridia bacterium | reverse complement strand
GGAGCTTGTTTTCACCGAGTGTAAAAGGATCGCGAAGGACGGCACAATAATAGCCTTCGCGTACATAAGCCCGATGGGAGCATACCTTAAAGGCATGCTTATATGGCCTGAGTATTACCCAAACGAAAAGGCAAACGAATATGTTCTAAAAAGAGGGGTTGACGACAATAAACCAGACGTGTTTTTCTATGCGACGCCCGAAAGCATAGCTGAAAACGCCAAGGCGCATGACTTAACAGTAATTAAGAATGTCGGAACGGATTTTACATTTAATGACAAGCTCATAAACGAAATGAGCGAGGAGCAGTTTGGCGCTTATATGACCCTCTGCGATTATATGGTTGAAACCGAAAGCTGTGCCGGAGTTGCAAATCATGGTTTATTGATTTGCAAAAAATGAAATCCGCAAAGAGATGTTTGATTATGCAGTAGGGGGCTTGCAGGATTATTTACAGTAATATACAATAGGTTATGAGTTGCTGGGGAGGTGATTTGGTGAGCACAGATTTGACAATAAATAATTCTGAGGATTTCGGTGAAATCCTCTCTATAATAGAAAAAGCGCGGGAGAACGCCTTTCGTGCCGTCAATCGCGAACTTATTTCTATGTACTGGGACATAGGAAAATATATCAGCGAAAAGGTTAAGGCAAATGGCTGGGGAAAGTCAGTTGTCAGCGATTTTGCGGATTTTATTCAGAATCATTACGCTTGTATCAAAGGGTTATCGGTGCAAAACATATGGCGCATGAAGCAATTTTATGAAACATATTCTGGAAACGAAAAACTCTCAGCACTGCTGAGAGAAATTAGCTGGACAAATAATCTGATGATTATGTCACGGGCAAAGACTACCGAAGCGCGAGAATTTTATTTACTGCTATCTGTGAAGAATAATTACTCTTCTCGCGAGCTCGAACGGCAAATCGACAGTATGCTTTTTGAGCGCACCATGATTTCCGATGAAAAGAATATGCTATTCATTGCTAAAAACCAAGGCTTGACTGCGCTTCGTGACAGTTATGTCCTCGAATTTCTTGACATTCCTCGTAAACATAAAGAAAAAGCGCTGCGAAAATCTATCGTCACTCACCTGAAAGATTTCATTCTTGAATTCGGCAGGGATTTCTCTTTCGTTGGGGAGGAATATCGTGCTCAAGTTGGCAACAAGGACTTCTTTATCGACCTGCTTTTCTACAATCGTGAGTTGGCATGCCTCGTAGCCATTGAGCTTAAGGTCGGTGAATTTAAGCCGGAGCATTTAGGCCAGTTGGAATTCTATCTTGAAGCCCTTGACAGCGACGTCAAAAAGCCGAATGAAAATCCAAGCGTCGGTTTGATTCTTTGCACCGACAAGGACGATACTGTTGTTGAGTATGCGTTGCGGCGAAGTCTATCACCTGCGCTCGTGGCTCAGTATCAACTTCATCTGCCGAATAAGGAACTGCTGGAGAGCAAGCTGCGCGAATTGACTGAAATTGCGGAATCAGAGGGCAATGACGAGGAAATAGAGGACGAGGACGAATGATTCACTGAGGTGACAACACCTTTAGGATCTTGTGCGACGAGCGTGGGGGTTCAAGTCCCTTCGCCCGCACCATCTATATCCACACTTAAACGGTACGAGTATGTGAATGGAAGCATAAGTTTGCCACGGTGGCAAGCTTATGCTTCCAATTTAAATTATGGCCTAAATTTCTATAAATATTACCATGGAATTAAATATTGTACCAGAACCTGGATACCTGTTAATCATAAAGGGGTGTCCCTATATTTTATGTTTGATTTTCGTGGAATTTATAGCAAATATTCTACATTATTTAGAAAAATAGTACTAATATATTTTGGTCAAAGAAGCTATTAAGCCAGGGAAATATTCAAAGAGAACATTAGATTATTTAAAGAGTTTTGATATAAATGACTGTAAGTTATTTAAAAAATTAACTCAATTTATTTTTACAGATGAAGAAATTTACAGTGTCCCTTGTAACAGTAGAGAAAAGGGTGTAAGGTATATCACCACCGATAAGCTGCTGCCCTGATGCTGCTGCTATAAAAATAGGAAGATGTGCTAATTGACAGCAAACTGCAAATATATTGGTCAATACACAAAGGGAGGGGTGCACAACCCTCCCTTTGCTCTCATGGAAACCAGTTACCATACTACTCAATGTAATACAACGTCATATTACAGGTTATTATTTTTTGCACAGTCGTCCAATAATATTCAGAATTTTTTAAAAACATAACATTAAACATCCCTGCCTTTCATAGTTTCAGGTTGACCTCACAAAACCCATTGAGACCGCCAAAACTATTACAGGTGCTGTCCATGCTGCACCCCGCCCACGTAGGGTGTAATACGTAATATACAGTACGGTTTAAAAATAGAATTACTATTGTAAGCTTGATAAAAATAAGGCTGCCTCCCGCTTGGCCGGGGGACAGCCTTATTTTTAACTTAATAGCTCTGGTACAGGTCCGATTTACAGGACCTGTATAGAAAATATAAAAGTATTATAAAATTAGTTTACCAGCTTATACCGTTAAATAAACCTGCTTATGATGAATAGTGTAAAGAAGAATCCGAAGAACACTGTGTTCATGGCCAGAAGTGCTTCACGCCATACAGGAGGTCTGAATTCCTTGGGAAGGAATTTTCTATTGACCCGGATTGTAAGCAGTGCTGACAGGGCCATGGTTAAATTGGCTATATTTGCACTGATGGCCAAAATGATCAGTGGCACCTTGAAGCTGAAGTATGATATTCCCCAGAAGAAGAAGATTATCAACAGAGCGTAATACACCTTGCGAATGTCCATTTTGACCCATTTTCTAACCTTATCGGATGAGAACCACAGCATATCCGTTGTCTGACGCGTTACGAGGTCCACGTTGCTTATGGCTGTAGAATACATGATCCAGAATCCTATAAATAAGGCAAAGAACCAGCCGAACCAACCGAGCTTTACTACAAGCCCGCTTGCGGATGAAGCTGCTATACCCCAGCTTGGCAGGTCCTGTCCGCGTGGAAGAACGCCGCAATATAATATTCCGGGAAGGAACATTCCCAACATTGCACCGGCATAGAATACGCCCCACTGGTCGATGTTCAGAAGCTTCCACCAGCCCTTCCAGCTCTTTACGTTCTTTTCGTTAGGCTCTGCAACTTTACCGTTTGGGGAAACGTGAATTACCTTACCGCCGATAGCTGCAGGTATATATCCGACTTTTGCACCCATACCATAACCCTTATCCCTGTACCAGTTGGTGATAGCGTTGTTGCCGAAGCCACCGTATGCGGAATATCCTACAAGTGCGCCGAGAAGGAGCAGGTCGACACCTTTCGGAATATAGCCGAAGCTCAAAAAGCCTACCAGCCCTTCTCCCCATACTTTGCCCGGAACTATGAAGATATCGAGGATAAGAAGTCCGCCCAGGACCACAAACATCATGATCCAGTTCATCCATTCCAGGGTTCTCTCAATTTTTTTACCCAGGAATATAATGATGACACAGGAAGCAAAAATAATATATCCCCAGAAAAGTACGGTTCCCTTATCAGAATCGGCTGGGATTTTACTCAACTGAAGAGCTGCTATTGCTGTAGCTGTTGAAAGTGCCCATCCCGGCAGACCTCGTTCTGCAAAGCCTATTATGGTATAAAATATTCCCCAGAAGGCTTTACCGGGAGCAAGTCTCATGAAGCCGACGGTTATCGGCTCGCCGGTATACAGGGTGTAACGGCACATCTCCATATTAAGAAATACCTGAAGTGTGGCAGAAATGGTCGTAATCCATAAAAGTCCAAGGCCCCATTTTACAAAAATGGAAGGCCCAATCAACCATTCACCTCCGCCTATCGTACCACCAAGAGCAATTACTGCGGGTCCAAGTACTGCGAGTAATTTTTGAAATTCAGATTACTTGGTGGTTCCGGTAGGTCAGTTACCTCAAAAGCTGGCCCATAACCTTTAGGCACAAGTTCTTCAGCTTTTTTGTCACTAGTGAGCAAGCCTGTAGATGCGGATTCTGCCAGTTTCTCTTCGCTCATACATATCCCCCTTTATTTTGAAGTTCCCATTATAAGAACATTGGGACCGTAAATAAATTATTGTATTTAACCGGCTGCCGCAGTATAAGGACTATGATTGATTTTGTATAACTGATTGTTAAAAATGTTGGTTTTATATTAAATGTGAAGATGTTATAGCTGGTAGTTTGAATAAAACCGAAAAATGCTGGTTTGTTCATACTATATTATACTCAAGATAAGCTCTGTAGATAACTTGCATAAATAGATTTTACATCAAAAACATATTTCCCTCAAGAAAATATGAAGGTGAACATAGAATTTTATAAAGTTTATTTCGTATCAGTTTGATTTTGGGTGTCCATCAAACCGGGTACGGTTCAGAGGACAAGTGAAGCAGAAAAGATAGGGTAAATCTCTGCAACCATTTGTATGTTTAGATAGGTAGTGATAGAATAGAAATTAACATAAAGTGCAGTTTTACAAAATAAATAACCGGTAGGGTGTTTTATGATGACAAATCTACGTTTTTTAATAAAAAAAATCTACCTATCTATTCGTGAATTTTTTAAGCAATCAAAAAAAGTATTTATTAATATGCGCCTTAGAAGAAAGCTTTTAATATCGTATATAGCTGTAACAATAATCCCTATGATCATAATAGGGGCCATTTCTTATATAAAGTCTTCCGATACAATCATTCAGCAGACAAATAATTATGCTTCTCTGGTAGTAGAGAAAATAAACAGTGACATAGATTCTTATATCGACAAATTTGCAAGAATTTCATACACGACTTATTCAAATGTCGAATTTCAGAAGATTTTACAGTTCAACCATGAACAACCCTTTAGGTTCCGGCTTGACAACAGAGATAAAATGAACCAATTTTTACTTGGAATCATTAATCTTGATGCTAATATTGATGGAGCCTATATATACACAAAATATGGTGAGCTTTACTACAAAAACGTTAGAGGAAATATTTATGAAGGATACAACTTTAAAAACGAATACTGGTATGACAAGATTATTAATGGTGACATAAAGTCTGTTTTAGTTCCGGTTCATACGGAAAAGAAACTGACCGGTATAGTTGACCAAAGAAATTTTTCTTTTGTAATTGGTGTTATAGACATATACACCAGTAAAACAGTTGGTTTTATGGTTATTGATATCAATGAGAAGGCACTGTATGATGTAGTCAAAATCGCAGAAAAAAAGCTTGATGGTAGAATTCTTATCGTAGACAATACTGAAAATATCATTTATGATTCCAAGCGAGAGGTCTTTGGAATCAATTTTCTTAATTTCTATAATGAGTTAAATAACGATATTAGGAATAAAAATATTTTGATAACGAATAATTCTTCAACTACCGGCTGGAAGGTTATATTTATTACACCGTTGGATAAATTACGGGAAAATGCAAATGAAGTTAGAAATTTTACAGTTGTAGTCGGCCTCATATGCATTATTGCGTTCATACTCCTGTCAACAATCATTTCTGAAGGCATAAGCAGACCTATCAACAGATTGAAGGATACGATTAAACTTGTCGAAAATGGTGATCTTGAGGCTGGTGTAAAAATTGAAAGTGAGGATGAATTCGGGCAGCTTGGTCGTAGTTTTAATAAAATGGTTGTGAATATAAATAACCTTATAAGAGAGGTTTATGAGACACAATTAAAAAAGAAGGAAGCGGAATTGAATGCTTTGCAAAGCCAGATAAATCCGCATTTTATGTATAATACACTGGAATCCATTAACATGATGGCTATACTGGCCGGAAACCTTGAAATATCAGATGTTCTGTCTGCTTTTGCAAGTATTCTTAGATTCAACCTGGATAATAAGAAGAATATAATTCCAATTGAAAAGGAACTGAAGTATGTTTACGATTATCTTAGCATACAAAAGCTAAGGTTTAAGGATAAATTTGACGTTGAGTTTGATATCGGACCGAATATTGAGAAATATGAAATCTTAAAGCTTGCCATTCAGCCGCTCGTTGAAAATTCTATACTGCATGGCTTTTCCGAATTAAAAGGAAAAGGACGGATGGTTATATCGGCTAAAAATGAGGAAGATCTTATCAGGGTGATTGTAAACGATAATGGCATCGGAATGAGTGAACAAAGGCTCGAGGAAGTAAATAAATCGCTTCAGTTTGAAGAAGCTTTAAGTAAGCCGGGGAGTATTGGACTTAATAATATAAATGAGAGAATTAAGCTATTTTATGGCAGTAATTATGGCATAAACATTTCAAGTGCATTAGGGAAGGGTACATGTGTTGAGCTGATTATACCTGCCAGGGAGAAGGGGACCTGATATGTATAAAGTACTTATTGTAGATGATGAGCAGATCATAAGGAAGGGATTGGCAAGAATAATTGAAATGAGCAATTCAGACTTTGTTGTAGCCGGTGAAGCCGCCAATGGTAAAGAAGGCTTTGAAGGCGCCCTAAAGTTAGTTCCCGATCTTGTAATCACAGATGTGAAAATGCCTGTGATGGATGGCCTGGAAATGATAGATAATATAAAACAGGCTCTTCCGGGTGTGAGATTTTTAGTCCTAAGTGCTTATACAGACTATAACTATACCAGGCACGCAATCAGGAGCGGGGTCGATGATTATCTTATGAAACCCGTAAACAGGATGGAACTTATTGTATTGCTTAAGAATATTAAAAATCGAATGGGACAGCAGCATATGAAATTATCGGAGGAAAAGAACGATGCCTCTAAACTCGGTAATACCGACCCTGTGAAGAGCGACAGGAAAGTTATTGAATATGCCAAAGAGTACATTAATAAAAATTTTTTCAACGATATATCCCTCGAAGATGTTGCGAAATATATACACATGAATACAAATTACTTCAGTATGCTATTTAAAAAAGAAGTGGGTATTAATTTTATCGAATATCTTACACATGTCAGAATTGATAAGGCAAAACAACTTTTAGAAAATTCAGATCTAAAGATTTACGAGGTATGTCAGGTAGTAGGCTACATGAGTACTAAAAGCTTTGCCAGGGTATTCAAAGAAATAGTGGGAATGTCTCCAATGGAATACAAAAATTTAAAAAAGTGAAAATTGGATACCAAAAGTGAATTTTAGGTTATTTTTTTGAAGCCGGTTTGGGTATAAAATTTAATTGCAAGATATTTAAAACTAATTACTGAGGAGGAACCAGTATGCTAAAAAGAGTTTTATCCATTACAATTGCTGCAACTATCGTAGCAAGTCTTTTTGTAGGCTGCGGCAGCAAGGAAGTGAAGAAGGATGGTGATCAGGCTGCATCTGCTCCCGCTGCACAGAAGGGAAAAAATGTTACAATTAAAATGAGCGATTGGCTTGAGACAGAAGAGGCGACAAAAGGAATCTTCAAGACGATGATTGATTCGTTCCAAAAGAATAATCCAAACATCAAGGTTGAAACAACAGGCATACCCTTTAACAACTATAAGGATCAAGTTCTGATAGCATTAAGTTCAGGAGATACACCGGACGTAATACAGGGAAATTCTCAGATGATGTCTGCTTTTGATGGTGCACAAGGTCTTGCGCCTTTAGAGGGGCTGATAAAGAAGGATGTAATTGATGACATATTCCCTAATAACCTTGCCGGTACTACCTTTGGTGGTAAAATAAAGGCTTTATCATGGGTTCCTCATCCAATTGCATTATTTTACAATAAGGATCTTTTTCAGAAAGCAGGATTAGACCCGGAAAAGCCACCAAAAACGTGGGATGAAATGGTTGATTATGCGAAAAAGATTTCGGCCCTGAAGAAAGATAAGGACGGTAATCAGGTTTATGGACTTGGTATTGAAGATGGCAAAGAGTCTCATGCGGGTGCGGCTTTTATAGGGATTATGTACTCTTTTGGCGGAGAATTCGTATCCAAAGATGGTAAAGTGACATTCGACAATCCGGGAACGAAAGAGGCTCTCAAATTTATAAAGGATATGGTCGCTGGTGGTATTATGCCACCTTCAGTAGTTATAAAGGATATCCGTGGTTTGTTTGCAGCTGGAAGAGTCGGCATTTGTTTTGATGGAGATATGGGAAGAGGCGTATTTAGAACGTCCAGTGGAAAGGGCACTGAGTTTGACAAGATAATGGGAGTGGCGACGATGCCGGTAGGAAAAACAGGAAAAAGCGAAACTGTTTACACCGAGCATCAAATTGCTATCGGTTCGAGCTCCAAAAATAAGCCGGAGGCGGCAATGCTGGTGGAACACCTTTTAGGTAAGGATATGGCGCTGGAGTACCATAAGGCTTACGCGTCTATGTCGGCCAGGAAGTCAATTGCGGCACTGCCTGAAATGAATGAAGATAACTACATGAAAGTATTCAACGAACAGTCAAAGACAGCAAGGCCCCTGCCGGTTACAAGCAATATGTTCGACAATGCATGTCTCGAAATCACAAAAGGTATGGAGAGAATTACATTAACCAATGAAGATATTGATAAGGTTGTTAAGGATGTTCAGGCAAGTATAGAGAAGATCTACAGCGGCAAATAGTATTTATACAGCTGTTTTCACAATCGATAAGACAAAAAATTACAGTTGAGGATAGTCGGCTGAAAAGTTTTTAACGACTTATCAGTCGATTATTCTTCAACGAAAAGAAGGTGTTGAAATGGACACAAAAAAAGTAGACTTATTGTCACAGAAAGATTGCGTTGCCTATACCAGTAAAAGGTATAACAAGGCTTTTAAAGATAAAGTATTTGCTGTTGCTCTGGTAGTACCCGCCTTTCTTATGATAAGCTTCACTATACTATTTCCCTTGCTTAATGTCATAAGAATGAGCTTTCTAAAGTACTCTCTCATGGCAATGCAAAGTATGCCATGGAATAACTTTGCTAATTATAAAGCCCTTTTCGAAGATATGGAGTTTGTTAATACTTTTGGCAGGACACTGGTATATGTCTTTTCTACAGCCGGTTTAGCTCTGGTGATAGGTTTTTCAACATCCCTTCTATTAAACAGCGGTATTGCAGGACAAAAACTATTCAGGGGACTGATATTTCTTCCATGGACAGTTCCAACACTTGTGGTCGCTGTTTTGTGGATGTGGATTTACCAACCCCAATATGGTATTTTAAATTATATTCTCAATAGTCTTCATATTATAAACAACAATAAACAATGGCTTGGAGATGTAAAGCTGGCACTTCCTTCTGTAATCATCGCTGCGGTTTGGAAGCAGATGCCGTTTATGATGGTTATGTTGCTTGCTGCATTGCAAACGGTTCCCAAGGAATTGGAGGAAGCGGCTATAATCGATGGGGCGACCGGCATTCAGAAGTTCTTCAACATAACGGTACCGTGCACTATGAGTGTAATGAAAACAATAACACTTACATCGGTAATAACCAATTTTCAAATGTTCGGTTTGTTTTTTACAATGACGGGTGGGGGTCCTGTTAAAGCAACGACAACATTAACCATTTATACCTATCAAACAGCTTTTATGCGATACAATATGGGCAAAGGTGCTGCTATCGGGGTGATCTGGATGGCGTTCCTGATTTTATTTTCTACTTTTTATAACAAGATGATGAGTAAGAAAGAAGCATTTTCAATATAAGGGGGTGTAGAAGATGAATAATAAAATCAAACCTATAAAATATATAGCAATAACTGTCTTTGTGTTTATATATCTTTTCCCGGTATACTGGATGCTTTCAACTTCGTTAAAAACAAATGATATAATAATGAAGCTGCCGCCGCAGTGGTTTCCCCAAAAGCCTACAATTTCAAACTTTTTAAGTATTCTTTCCGACATAAGGTTTCTGACATTTTATAAGAATACGGTATTTGTGGCCACCTGTGCAACAGTATTAAGCCTTATACTGGCTGTATTTGCAAGTTATTCTTTTTCAAGGTTTAAGTTTCCAGGCAGCAAAATAGTTCAAATGGTTTTTTTATCTACTCAGATGTTCCCTGCGGTTGTACTTTTGATAGCGCTATACAGTTTATATAAAAGTCTGCACCTGCTTAACACCTACAGCGCCTTAATCCTTGCCTGCAGCACAAATGCACTTCCGCTGAGCATTTGGGTGCTGAAAGGATTTTATGATACGATCCCTGTAACCCTGGAAGAGGCCGCTTATATTGACGGGTGCAGCAAGTTAAGAACCTTATTTCAGATAATAGTTCCATTAATTAAACCAGGGCTGATAGCTGTCTCCATTTATGCATTTCTGGTGTCCTGGGATGATTTCCTTTGGAGCCTTACTCTTGTAAACAAGGTTCAACTCAGAACCTTGACAGCGGGTATCGCATTGACCTATTTGGGCGAAAATTCATATGACTGGGCAAAGGTTATGACAGCCTCGGTTAGTGCTTCAATCCCTATACTTGTGGTATTTATTTTCCTTCAAAAATATATGATATCAGGGCTGACTGCAGGTGCGGTTAAAGGGTAAACCCGGGGCTGGAATAAGAATAGAACTATGAGAAAATAGGAGGATCGGAAGCATGAGGGAAACAGAAAGAAGGCCGAACGTAATTTTTTTCTTTTCGGATCAACAGAGATGGGACACGGTTGGCTGCTATGGGCAGAAACTTGATGTTACACCCAATCTTGATAGAATGGCAGCAGAGGGTGTACGGTTTGAAAATGCTTTTACTGTACAACCTGTATGCGGCCCTGCGAGGGCTTGCCTTCAGACTGGAAAATATGCAACGGAGGTCGGATGTTATCGGAACAACATTGCACTGCCATTAGACGAGAAAACCATAGCGAACTATTTTTCTGAGGCGGGTTACGAAGTAGGATATATCGGAAAATGGCACCTGGCGTCGACAGGTGGGGCCACGCCTGAAACAGGAAAAAAAATATCGGGTGATTCTGAGTCTAGTGCGAATACCAGGACCTACGAAGTATCGGATTATAGAACCAAACCGGTTCCGCCCGAAAGAAGGGGTGGTTACAAGGACTACTGGTTGGCTTCAGATACCCTGGAGTTCACATCCCATGGTTACGATGGGTACATGTTTGACGGAGATATGAACAGAGTTGATTTTAAAGGTTATAGGGCTGACTGTATGACCGACTTTGTACTGGATTATCTAAAAACACGCAGTTTGGAGAAGCCATTCTTCCTGTTTATTTCATATATTGAACCTCATCACCAAAATGATCACAATTGCTACGAAGGTCCAATCGGTTCGAAGGAAAGGTTTAA
>CALMWN010000030.1 GCA_937873555.1 uncultured Clostridia bacterium | reverse complement strand
GTGCTGAATGTCGAATCCAATGCCGGAACTGTTCTGGCGACTACGTCACAGCTGGACAGGGAGAAGGAGAAAATCCTCGAAGACAAGGGTGTCCGGATTATTAAGGCGGATAATGGCAAAGGGAATGTGAATCTTGAAATGCTTATGGATGAATTGTACAAGCTTGAAATAGACAGTGTGCTCCTTGAAGGCGGAGGTACTCTTAACTATTCAGCCCTGGAAAGTGGGATAGTGGATAAGGTGATGATGTTCATCGCACTTAAGATAATTGGAGGTAAAACAGCGATATCTCCGGTAGAAGGAGCAGGACGGCAGCTCATGAAAGATGCAATAAGACTCAAAGACATCGTAGTCAGCAGGTTTGACGAGGATTTTCTGGTTGAGGGGTATTTAAACCAGGAGGATGATTTATGTTCACCGGAATTATAGAGGAAATGGGAAAGGTAAGGAGTATATACCGGGGAAGCAGTTCAATAAGGCTTTCGGTGGAATGTGCGGATATATTGGCTGATGTCAGGCAGGGAGACAGTATAGCTGTGAACGGTATATGTCTTACTGTGACAGAACTTGGCAGCAGCTGGTTTACATGTGATGTAATGCCGGAAACGATGCGGAAGACAAATCTTGATAGATTAAGGGTTTCAGAAAAACTGAACCTGGAAAGAGCGCTGAAGTTTTCGGGAAGGCTTGGAGGACACTTGGTGAGCGGCCATATAGACGGTACAGGGATAATAACCGGCAAAAAGAATGAAGATAATGCTGTATGGCTTACCATAGAAGCATCGGAGGCTATTTTGAAATATGTTGTTCAGAAGGGGTCCGTGGCACTTGATGGCACAAGCCTCACCATAGCTTATCTGGATGAAAAAAGTTTCAAGGTTTCTCTCATACCACTGACCCGCGGTGTAACCATACTTGGCATGAAAAATGTCGGTGATATGGTAAACATAGAATGTGATATTATTGGCAAATATGTGGAAAAAATGATTATGGCGCAGGCAAACTCTTCAGCAGGGAAAGCGGGCCTTTCAGAAGAGTTCCTGAAAGAACATGGCTTTATTTAATAATTTTGCAGGAGGATTTTTATGAGCTTCAATACTATTGAGGAGGCCCTGGCTGAAATCGGCAAGGGGAAAATGGTAGTTGTGACAGACGATGAGGACAGGGAAAACGAAGGTGACCTTCTTATGGCTGCCGAAAAGGTGACACCTGAAAGTGTGAATTTCATGGCAACCCACGGAAGAGGGATGATATGTGTTCCTCTGACTGAAGAACGGGCAAGGGCGTTGGAACTGATACCCATGGTTGAACACAACCGGGAGCACCTTGGAACGGCCTTTACGATAACTGTGGACCACATAAATTCAACAACCGGGATCTCGGCATATGAAAGGGCGCATACAACTATTGAACTTACCAATACCAAGGCAAAGCCTTCGGATTTCGTAAGGCCCGGACATGTATTTCCCCTTATAGCAAGGGAAGGAGGAGTTTTAAAACGGACAGGCCATACGGAAGCTGCTGTCGACCTTGCACGTTTGGCTGGACTTAAGCCTGCGGGAATGATATGTGAAATCATGAATGATGACGGTACAATGGCGAGAGTACCTCAGTTGATGGAATTTGCAAAAAAATATGACTTGAAAATTATCACCATAGCAGACCTTATTGAATACCGAAGGAAAAAGGAAAAGTTTGTAAGGAGAGCTTCCGAGGCAAAATTGCCGACGGCATACGGTGAATTCAGGATTATTGGGTACGAGAACACCATAAACGGCGAGCATCACATAGCTCTGGTAAAGGGCGATATTGCCGGAACGGATGAATCAATTCTGGTGCGTGTTCACTCAGAGTGTCTAACCGGTGATGCCTTTCATTCACAAAGGTGTGACTGCGGCGAACAGCTGGAAGCTGCATTAAGACAGATTAATGATGAGGGAAGGGGAGTTTTGCTGTACATGCGCCAGGAAGGGCGTGGAATAGGATTGATTAACAAGATTCGTGCTTATGCACTCCAGGACACTGGAATGGACACAGTTGAAGCAAATGAGAAGCTGGGCTTCCCGCCGGACTTGAGAGAGTATGGAATAGGGGCGCAGATTTTATGTGATCTGGGGTTGAAGAAGATAAGGCTTTTGACTAACAATCCGAAGAAGCTGGTCGGATTGAACGGTTATGGAATAGAAATTGTGGGGAGAGAACCAATCCAGATAAAAGAGAACATTGTAAATGAATTTTATCTAAAGACAAAGAAGGAAAAAATGGGACATATATTAGATGGCCTTGAAAAATCTGATAAAATAAATACGACAGTACACCAGGAGGTAGATGATTATGTCAATAAAAACAAATGAAGGTAAACTGATTGCAAGCGGCTTGAAATTCGGAATAGTGATCGGGCGTTTCAATGAATTCATAAGCGGCAAGCTGCTGGGAGGAGCTATTGACGGGCTTACGCGGCATGGAGCGGAAGAGTCTGATATCGAGGTTACATGGGTTCCGGGAGCATTTGAAATTTCGCTAGTTGCACAAAAGCTGGCCAATTCGAAAAAATTCGATGCCATTATATGTGTGGGGGCTGTAATAAGAGGCTCTACACCTCATTTTGATTATGTATCAAATGAAATGTCCAAAGGCATAGCAAAGGTTTCTCTCGATACAGGACTGCCTGTTATTTTCGGAGTGCTTACAACTGATACCATTGAACAGGCAATAGAAAGAGCAGGGACCAAGGCCGGGAATAAAGGCTATGATGCCGCCGTAACGGCAATAGAAATGGCAAATCTTCTAAAAGGCCTGTAAAATATTAAAATAATTCATATGAACGCTGAATATAAATAGTAACAGAATACCATACCAGGCATGTCCCGTTATATGAGGTTGTGATTATATGGAGGATATGGCAAAATTTCATACGGTCCGTGGTTACGAGCTGCTCCAGCAGAATAAGAAACTGTTGACCTCAGCCATGGAGGACTACCTGGAGATGATTTACAGGAACAGCCTTATCGAAGGCTATATGAGGATAAATACCCTGTCAGAGCTGCTTAATGTCCAGGCACCCTCAGCAACAAAGATGGTGCAGAAATTAGCCAGGCTTGGGCTTTTGAAATATGAAAAGTACGGAATAATATTTTTGACCGAAAACGGCAGTGAAATCGGCAAATATCTGCTGCAACGGCATAATATAATTGAAGCCTTCTTAAGAAATCTCGGGGTTGAAGAAAATCTGCTCCTGGAAACGGAGCTGGTAGAACATATACTGCTGGCGGATACCATACACAGGATTGAAATGTTCAACAGGTTCGTAGAACAGAGGCCTGAATGGATAAAGCAGTTTGAGCGGTACTTCAGTGAGTATGCAAATGCTTGAAAAAATTATAGGGGACGTTTGGAGGTTGTGACCCGCTTCAGGACGTAGTGGGGAAGATCAGTCAAGAAACGTCCCCAATTCTTTAGTAAATCCAAATAACTTTTTAATGAATTTCTCTTTATAAAGGGCAGATCGTTTTAATTGGTCCAATGATCTGTCTTTTTGTTATAAGAGACATTTCTTTGGGAATTGTTCTGATTCCACCAAGCAATATCCTTCGTTTCCAAACGCAATTCCTGTAACATATTTTCACGTGAGTACATATTTTGGGTTAGGTAAACAAAATTAGGCTTAGCTAAAATCAAATAAGATCAATTATTTGGAAAAGTCTGACCGAGGTGCTCATATGACAGAAGATACTTATGTACAGCATGTTGCCTCACATACCGGCCTGTTGGGTGTAGAGAGTCCTGAGACGGGAGGGGGGAAAGACATCACGGGAAAAACGGGACATCTGTTAAAATACCTGGGGCCGGCATTTATTGTCAGTGTGGCATATATAGACCCGGGTAATTTCGCTACAAATATCAGCGGAGGTTCGAGGTTTGATTATAACCTTGTATGGGTCATTTTGTGGAGCAATCTGATGGCAATATTTCTGCAGTCCATGTCGGCAAAGCTGGGTATTGCAACCGGAATGAACCTGCCTCAGATGTGCGGGAAAGTTTTTTCAAGGCGAACCAACTGGTTTTTCTGGGTTATTGCAGAGCTTGCGGCGATGGCAACCGACCTTGCGGAGTTCCTGGGAGGTACATTGGGGTTGTACCTGCTTTTTCATATTCCGATGGCTTATGCAGGACTGATAACCGCAGTTCTTACATTTCTGATAGTTTACATGGGCAAATACGGGCAACGTGCGGTTGAGGTGGTAATATCCCTCCTGGTGGCAGTTATATGTGCATCATATGTCATAGAACTTTTGCTGGCAAAACCGGACTGGATGTCTGCCGGATTGCATGTTCTCATGCCTTCGCTTCCCAATGGAGAGGCAGTATTGATTGCTGTGGGAATGCTCGGCGCAACGGTAATGCCACATGTAATTTATCTTCATTCGCAGCTGGTGCAGTGCAGGAACGGTGCCACATCACCGGAAGACAGAAAGAAACATCTGCGCATGGAACGTATCGACATATCAATCGCTATGAATATTGCATTTGTAGTAAATGCAGCAATGGTAATCGTATCGGCTTCGGTATTTTTCAGAAACGGAATGGTTGTTGAAACAATCGAGCAGGCACATCAATCACTTTCTCCACTACTTGGAGGACTTTCAAGCGGTGCTTTTGGTATAGCCATACTGGCATCGGGGCTGTCTTCTTCGGCAGTTGGCACGATGGCTGGGCAAACAATAATGCAGGGCTTTGTGGGATTGAATATTTCCGATAATGTCACAAGACTGGTTACAATGGCGCCCGGCATGCTGATTCTGATACTTGGTGTAAACCCAATGACGGCATTGGTTTTAAGCCAGGTAATACTGAGTTTTGTCCTTCCTGCGGCAATTATACCCATGCTGCTGATATGCAGACGGAGGGACCTGATGGGGATTTTTGCAAACAAACCTGTAATCAATGTGCTGGGCTGGATAATAACCGGTATCATAATCGGCATGAATATAACGCTGCTCTACCTTACATTTACAGGGAATATCTGAATCCTGGCGGTTTTATTTTTTGCTGCTTTAATGTATAATACGTTAGTGTAACCATATGCTTACGGGAATTATTGAAGTTCCGGATAAGCTCAAATCGGCAGTTTATGTAAAAATACGGCAAGGGGATGGGATAGTGTACAATACGGTTATATTCGATATGGACGGAGTCATCATAGACAGTGAGCACATACATTATGAGATATTCAAGGTGTTCAGCAGGGAATTGGGCTTGAATATACCAAAGGAGGAATACAATACCCTGGTTGGCTCAACAGATACCAGGATATGGACATATTTTAAGGACAGGTATGGTTTGCCGCAAGCAGTTGAAGAGCTTGTGGAGTCATATGCCGCCAATTACCTGGATTATCTGACAAAAGCTGAAGATGTGGAACCGATACAGGGAGTGGAAGTCCTGATAAAGGATCTTCACGGCAACAACATCAGGCTTGCCCTTGCATCGTCCGCCTCAAGAAGAAATATAGAAATTGTACTGGATATGTTTGATTATAATAAATATTTTGAAACGAGTGTAAGCGGATTTGAAGTAAAAAATGGAAAGCCCTCTCCCGACATTTTTCTCCATGCAGCAGAACTTATGAGGGCGAATGTGTCGGAGTGCATAGTAATCGAAGACACGAAAAACGGTGTGAACGCCGCAAAAGCAGCAGGTATGAAATGCATTGCCTTCAGGAATCCTAATTCGGGAAATCAGGATTTGTCTGCAGCAGATCTTATAATTGACAGGTTTGATGAAATAAACTGCTCCAAATTGAAAAGTCTCTTTTAAAGGGGTAAAATATGAATTACGGGCGGATATCGGCACGACAGCCGGTTTCCACCCGCTTTTGCCCCGGGTTATTTTATGATCAGGGCTTCTCTCCTTGGACCCACCGAAACATTTGTTATAAGGATAAGTTATATGAATATAAATCTTGAGTATTACAGGGTCTTTTATCATACTGCAAGAGCAGGCAGCATTTCCAGGGCTGCGCAGGGGCTTTTCATATCGCAGCCGGCAGTGAGCCAGAGCATAAAGCAGCTGGAGGAAAAAATAGGAGGACAGCTGTTTTTCAGGACGAGAAAGGGCATCAGGCTGACCGGAGAAGGGGAGGTGCTGTTCAAATATATAGAGCAGGCTTATAATTTCATTATGACTGCCGAGAACAAGTTTTCTGAAATGCAGAACCTTGCTTATGGAGAAATACGTATAGGGGCCGGCGATACACTTTCAAGGTACTACCTGCTTCCGTTCCTTGAGGAATTTCACAGGGCATATCCGGGTATAAAAATCCAGGTCACAAACCGTACCACCCCGGAAACCATAGGCTTGCTTAAAAACGGAAGTGTGGATTTCGGTATAATAAATCTGCCCGTATCCGGGGATGATCAGCTGGAAATAAGGGAAACAATAACAATACAGGACTGCTTTGTTGGTGGTGAAGCATATAGGAAACTATCCGATTCGGCAATTCCGTTAAAGGAGCTTGTGGCATATCCGCTGCTGCTGCTGGAAAAAGCCAGTAATACACGAAGATATATTGATTCATATGCAAAATCTCATAATGTTGAAATTCTGCCGGAAATAGAACTTGGAAGCTATGATCTGCTGGTACAGTTTGCGCGCATAGGGCTTGGAATATCCTGTGTGGTAAAGGACTTTGTCGCAGAAGAGTTCGAAAACGGAGGGCTTTATGAAATAAGACTCAAAGAGGAGATTCCACCCCGGAAAATAGGGGTGATTACATTGAAGGATGTTCCGTTATCGGCTGCCGCCAGGAAGTTCATAAAACTTTTATAAGTAGTTTTTGACAAGAGAAATATTTTATTATAATATAAATGTAATTAGATAAAATTAGATGATATTTAATGGGAGATGCATGAAAATGAGAAACTTTATAAAGGAAATAAAAGAAGGGGTTCTTGTATATGACGGCTCAAAGGGTACAATGCTTCATAAGTACGGAATGCAGGGTGGAGAGTGCCCTGAGCTTTGGAATGTGACCCACAGGGATGAAGTGAGAAAGATATATGAAGCCTATAAAGAGGCGGGAGCAGACGTTATACAGACCAACACCTTTCAGGGCAGCCGTATGAAGCTCGAAGAGTATTCGCTGGGAGACCGGGTATACGAATTGAACTTTGAGGGTACAAAGCTTGCGAAGGAGGTAATGGGTGACAAGGGTTTTGTTGCAGCATCCATAGGTCCTTTGGGAAAGCTGTTCGAGCCGTCCGGGGAATTGACCTTCAATGCTGCCCATGAAGCCTTCAAGGAACAGGTGAAGGCTGTGGTTGAAGGAGGAGCGGATATAGTAAATTTTGAAACCTTCACGGACCTGTCGGAAATGAGGGCAGCCCTCCTGGCTGCAAGGGATGTGACAGATATTCCTGTTATTTGCTCCATAGCCTTCGAATCGAACGGGAAAACCCTCATGGGAACTGACCCTTATATTGCCGCACTGGTACTGAAATCTCTGGGAGCCGATATGATCGGCACAAACTGTTCATTCGGTCCTCTTCATTTACTGGAGATAGTTAAGAAGATGCATGAGGTCGGAGGTATATATATATGCGCAAAACCCAATGCAGGTCTTCCACAGCTGGTTGACGGCAAGGCTGTATACAATGAGCCTGTTGACAAATTCGCAGCTCTTGCTCCTGAGTTCGTAAAATATGGAGTGAGACTTTTAGGCGGTTGCTGCGGCACTACGCCGGAATATATAAAAGCCGTCAGATCCGGGATGGAAAACTGTGAGGTTCCAAGGGTAAAGAGCAGGTCACTCCAGGCTATCACCTCAGGTGTAAAGCTCCTCAACATTGAAGCATCAAAGGGATTGAATCTTGGACGGCTGGATGCGGAAAAAGATCAGGAGCTTGTGGATGAATTATCGAAAGGCAACATGGAGTTTATAGTAGACAAGGCCATGGACCTTTCGTGTGAAAGATATGATGCAATTTACGTCAATATTGACAAGGTCGGCGGAAATGACATGCTGCTGGCGGACGTGGTAAATGCAGCACAGGGATATATAAGGGAACCATTCATAATAGAGACAAAAGACAGCAGGGCACTTTCAAATGTATTAAGACTTTACAGGGGCAAGGCTGGAGTGGTTGTGGACGGATACGAGCACAACATAATGGAGGAGCTGCTTGAAGCGGCAAAACGTTTCGGCAGTACGGTAATAAGCAGGGATATGATATAAAAAAGCAGAAGGCCGGGCGATACCCGGCTTTCTGCTTTTTAAAATACCTGCAATATTGCGCATTTTAAATACTGCGTCTCTTCCGATGCCAGAAGAATGGGATGGTCTTTTGCCTGCGACCTGTATTCGACGAGTTTGACCTGTTTTTTTGAATCTATGGCTGCATTATATACAATATCCATGAACAGATCGGGGTCCACATGATGGGAACATGAACAGGTTACAAGAAAGCCGCCGCTGCTGATGATCTTCATTGCCCTCAGGTTGATTTCCTTGTAGCCACGGATCGCTCCCTCGACGGCACCGCGTGTTTTGGTAAATGCAGGAGGGTCAAGCACTATTACGTCGAACCTTTCCTGGTTGTCATAATATTCCCTGAGTCTGTCAAAGGTATTTGCCGTTTCAAACGAGCAGATGCCTCCCAGTCGGTTGAGTTTTGCATTTTGTGACGCGAATTCCACCGCATGCTCGGAAATATCTATGCCTGTAACTTCAGAAGCACCATAATACGCAGCATGAAGGGCAAAGGAGCCCGTGTGGCTGAAACAGTCGAGAACCCTGGCGTTTTTAACAAAGGGTTTTATTGCAGCGCGGTTTTCCTTCTGGTCCAGAAAGAAGCCGGTTTTTTGCCCATTTTCAACATCAACAAGAAATTTTACGCCATTTTCCTCCATTTCAACACGGGTATTGAATTTACCTGAAAGGAAGCCCTTTTGCTGAGGGAGTCCTTCCAGCTCACGCACCGGGACATCATTTCTTTCAAAGATTCCTGCAGGTTTTATAACATCCTGCAATATGTCAACTATCTGAGTCTTGTACCTGTCAATTCCCAGTGCAAGCGTCTGAACCACCAGTATATCTGAAAACTTGTCCACTATAAGTGCCGGCAGAAAGTCCGACTCGGCAAAAACTACCCGGCAGCTGTTCAAATCAGCAACCTTTTTTCTGTACTCCCATGCCGACATTATGCGTTTATACAGGAAATCAGCGTTGATTTCCTCATGTTCACGGGTAAGCATCCTTACGGTAATCTGTGACTTGGGGTTTATGTAACCTCTGCCTAAAAACCTGTTTTGCTTGCTATACACGTCTACAACATCACCTGGTATGAATTCGCCGATTATCTCTTCGATATCACTCCGGAATATCCAGGGATGTCCATACTCCACTCTTTTCTCCTTGCCCTTGGCCAGTACTGCCTTTGTCATGACTCCTCCTGATTGGTCGGCGTATTATCTAAATGAGATTATAACACAGAATTTGCAAATAATATTTGTTATATTATGCTTCCAATATGAAAAATACTTATTCAAACAATATGCTTCAGATATTTTTTTATCATGGAGCTTCGAGCCATTTCCTCAAACTCATCATTTATAAGCTGAAGCGAGACAAAATCCCTGTATTTCCGTTTCAGTGCAAGAGCAAGCAGGTGGTCTGCAAACAGAGGATTCTTTGGCAGCAGGCTGCCATGAGAATATGAACAGTAAACATTCCTGTAAACAGCCCCTTCGTAATTGTCTTCTCCGTTATTTCCGCTGCCTTTTATCACTTTGCCGAGCGGCTGAACTTCAGGACCAAGATATGTCCTGCCGGAATGGTTTTCAAAACCGACTACCATTCCATCGAAAGTTTCCGATTTTAAAAAGCTGCATTCGAATACCATATTCCCTATCATTCTTTCCTTCCCTCCGATAGTCCAGAGGTTTAAGGCACCAAGGAATTCAATTTCCTTGCCGTCCCAGGTTCTGTAATAGTTGCCGAGAAGCTGGTATCCTCCGCATATACATAAAAATACCACATCATTTTCTATGGCGTTTTTGATTTCATTTCCTTTTGCCTTGAGAAGGTCATTCTGAATAATTTCCTGTTCATAATCCTGACCGCCGCCAAGAAAGATTATATCGTAATTTTCAGGGACAAAAGCCTCTCCGATCGTGATGTTATGGATATTGGCAGTTATTCCGCGCCATTCACAACGTTTTTTCAGGGCTATGGTGTTTCCCCTGTCGCCGTATAAATTCAGCAGGTCCGGGTACAGGTGGCATATGTTTATTTCATACATGTTATCTCCAAAACTCCTTCAATCCGAATTTGTTTTTCAATATCTTCCTTATATCCAGCATTGCAGTATAGGTAGGCAGTATATAAAAGGTACTGCCTTCCTGTGTTTTCGACAAACCGGTATCAATCAACTCCCTGTAATCTTTAACAACACTGGTTTTATTGGAATACAGTCCTGCATATTTCAACCGGACTGCCATATCTTCCGCTCTTATACCGGAGGTATATACATTATCAAGCCTGTTCTCCATATCCACAAGCTTTTCGAAATCAACATCCCAAAGCCATGAGATATCGGTCCCGTCAGCAAGATTGTCATTTATCAGAAAGGCCAGCTGTATATTTTTCTCTTCGGTAAGCAGATAATTCAACACCTGGTTGAATCCTGTAGGATTCTTAACAAGGATGACTTTTATATATCTGCCGGCTGAATTTATGGTTTCCATCCTGCCAAAACCACATTCAAAGCTGCCAAGGGCAGTTATAATGCTGCTGACTGACAGGCCAAGCAGCCTGCCGCACGCAGCCGCGGCCAGAGAATTGTATATATTGTATAAACCGGGAAGGTTTATTTTCGCAGTGAAAGCTGAATCAGTGCTGTTTTGTGCAGGTGTGTCAAAGGTGGCATCATCGTTGTCATTCTTGCTGTCGGAAAGATGTTGAAAGGCAAGTTGAATTCTTGAAAAGGAGCTCGTCAATTCATCAACCTTCATACAGGTAATATCAGTATCAGGCCTGCCATATCCGCATCCAGGGCAGAAAAAACCCCCAAGATGGCCGTAAGTCTTATATGAGTAGTCATATTTGTTTTTACAGAAAATACAGAACATGGCATCTGAATTGGAAGCTTCATCAGCTTTGCTGCAGGCATTTTCCGCAATTCCATAATAAACTGCAGGATTTGGTGAGTTTTTTCCAAGAGAGGCACACAGAGAGTCATCTGCATTTAAC
>CALMWN010000029.1 GCA_937873555.1 uncultured Clostridia bacterium | reverse complement strand
AGTCTTTGCAGGTGTTGATGATGAGCATTTGTTAAGAAACGTCCCCCACAAGTATCCCTATTCAAAAATGAATAGCACTATTATCAAAGTATGCTTATTGATATGTATCAATTGATATTGTGATTTTCTTCACATACTTTTTTGAGGAATCTGCCATAATTTAAAATATGCATTAAATGAAGGTAGGTGCTATAATTTGTGAATGAGATGATTATAAAGCTAGCTGAAGCTTCCAAAGAGAAGATAAGCTTGCTAAACAAAAGTATAATCAGATATTTTCTTCTGTCCATGCTGGCAGGAATCTATGTTGGACTGGGAATTGTCCTGATTTTTTCAATCGGCGCTCCTTTAAAAGCCGCCGATGTACCATATCTGAAGGCACTAATGGGGGCGTCCTTTGCTATTGCCCTTACATTGGTGATCTTTGCAGGTTCTGAGCTTTTCACAGGAAATAATATGACCATGACTGTAGGAAGTCTGACAAAAAGAGTAACCTGGTTTGAAACAATAAAAGTGTGGGTAATAAGTTATATAGGAAATCTTGCCGGCTCGCTGCTGTTGGCCTATGCAATGTCAGGTTCAGGCCTGATTACCAAAGGCCCCTTGCATGATTTTATTGTTGCAGCGGCCAGCGATAAAATGAATGCACCTTTCAGCCAATTATTCATCAGAGGAATACTGTGTAACATGCTGGTATGCCTTGCTGTCTGGACAGCAACAAAAGCGAAGGAAGATACTGCTAAGCTGCTGCTTATTTTCTGGTGCCTGTTTGGCTTTATTGGTTCCGGCTTTGAACATAGTGTTGCAAATATGACACTTCTGGGTATGAGCCTTTTTGTAAATCATGATGGAATGGTATCATGGTGGGGCTTCATCAACAACCTGGTTCCGGTCACTCTTGGGAATATGATAGGTGGCGGTTTGTTTATCGGCGCTGTCTACTGGTTTATTAGCGGTAATACCAGAATAGATAAATAGAATTGAAAAATCTATACACGGAGGGTTGAAATGTCCAGAAAGTTCAGTTATTTAGAATTTGATGAGATATTGAGCAGTTTAAAAAATGGTTACAAAATCTTTGCGCCGAAAAGATTTAAAGGAATTGGAACATATTCAGATACTGATGTGATACGTTATGGAGAGATATCGGAAGTATCAGAAATGGTGACGGATGAAAAAAGCGGCTATTCTGTAAAGGAAGCCTATTTTCCTATCACCCAGACACTCTTTTATTTTTTTGATGATACTACTAAAACTCCAAAGATAGACGAAAAGGAAATAATTATATTCCTACGGCCATGCGATATTAACTCTATTACGGCACTGGACAAAGTATTTCTTGAGAATGGTAACATCAAGGATGTATACTATGATGGACTCCGAAGCAAGGTCAAGATATTTATGCTGGAATGCCGTGATGGATTTGACAATTGCTTTTGTGTTGCTATGGATGCAAACAAAACCGAGAGTTACGATGCAGCTTTTCGCTTTGCTGATAATGAAATCCTCTGCGAGATAAAAAATGAAGACTTTTTGCAGCTATTTCAAAGTAAAGGTTCTGAAATGGAATTTACACCTGAGTTTGTAGAAAAAGATCATGTTGAGGTCAATATCCCTAAAGTTGATAAAATCAGCCTGGAAATGTTTGATGACAGTATGTGGTCGGAATATTCAAAACGCTGTATTGCCTGCGGGCGTTGTAATTTTGTCTGTCCCACCTGTTCCTGCTGGACAATGCAGGATGTGGAATATGAAGGAAATCCAAATGCAGGAGAACGCAGAAGAGTATGGGCGAGCTGTCATGTCGATCGGTATTCTGACATGGCAGGAGGCCATTCTTTCAGGCGCAGCAATGGAGAACGCATGCGTTTTAAAGTCTTCCACAAAATATATGATTTCAACAAGCGTTTCGGCTTCAATATGTGCACAGGCTGCGGCAGATGCGATGATATCTGCCCTGAGTATATCTCCTACGCAAAAGCCATCAACAAAGTTACAAAATTGACTCAGGGAGGTACATAAGGATGGAAAATAACCCGTATATTCCAAAAAGGTATAAAATTCTCGAAGTGATTCCAGAAACAAATATTGACTACACTTACCGGATTGAATATGACGAAGCCCTGATTCCGGGCCAATTTTTACAGGTATCCATCCCGAAGACCGGTGAATGCCCAATCTCTGTAAGCGACTTTGGAACAGGCTTTGTAGATTTGACTATACGGCATGTAGGAAAAGTAACTAATACAATAAAAGAACTGAAGAAAGGTGACAGCCTGTTTTTACGTGGACCCTACGGAAATGGTTTTATCCTGGATAACTATAGGGGGAAACACCTGGTGGTTTCTGCTGGTGGCACAGGTCTTGCACCAGTCAAAAAAATCGTCAGCCATTTTCATAAAAATCCTCAGGAAGTCAGCAAGCTGGATGTTTTAATAGGCTTTAAAACGCCAAGGGATATTTTATTTAAAAATGAAGTAAAACAATGGGGAAAAAATAAAAGTATCAACACTATTCTTACTGTTGATAGAAATGATGAAAGCTGGGCATGTAATACAGGTTTTATCACAGATTTTGTGTCCCATGTAAAAATTGATGACTTGAATAATATGGAGGTAATTATCGTTGGACCACCCATTATGATGAGCTGTACAGCCAGGGAATTTTTGAAACTGAATGTGAATGAAGAAAATATCTGGGTTTCCTTTGAAAGAAACATGAGCTGCGGCCTGGGAAAATGTGGCCATTGCAAGATTGATGAAACCTATGTTTGCCTGGAAGGTCCGGTTTTTAGATATTCAAAGGCAAAACAAATGCTTGATTGACAAGGAGGGTAGTTATGTCTATAAATACGAAACAAATAAAGAAAAATGCTTACCGTGTGACTAAGAAGAGAGGTAAAACTGCCCTCCGGATCAGAGTGCCCGGAGGACATCTCGATGTTCAATTTTTTGATATCATAAAGGATATTGCGGAGGAATACGGAAATGGAACTGTTCATATTACTATCCGGCAGGGCTTTGAAATACCGGATATCGATTTTGACAAAATTCCCGAGATCAATGAAATCATCGCTCCTCTGATAAAAGGAATGGAACTGGATATTGGTGTGGACATTCAAAATCTCGAGGAAGGATATCCGTCAGCAGGTACCAGGAACATATCCGCCTGTATTGGTAATCGGGTTTGTCCCTTTGCTAATTATGATACAACTGCTTTTGCCTATGAAATCGAAAAAGCTGTGTTTCCAAATGACTACCATGTAAAAATCGCTTTGACAGGTTGCCCAAACGATTGCATTAAAGCACACTTGCAGGACTTTGGAATTATAGGACAGGTAGATCGTCAGTATGATGAGTACAGGTGTATTGGGTGCCAGGCATGTGTAGAAAACTGCAAGAGAAGGGTGACTGGTGCTTTATCCATAGTCAACTGCAAAGTCAAGCTGGATAAGGAACTTTGTATCGGGTGTGGAGAATGCATCATGAAATGCCCCACAGGAGCATGGTATAGAAACCCTGTAAAGTATTACAGATTGATCATCATGGGAAGGACAGGTAAGAAAAATCCCAGGTTGGCGCAGACCTTCCTTGAATGGGTAGACCAGGAAACAATTATTAATGTATTGAAAAACACCTATCAATACATTGATAAGTTTATTAATAAAAATGACCCCAGTGGAAAGGAACATGTGGGTTACATCTTTGACAGAACCGGATATCCTGTCTTTAAAGAATATGTTTTAAAGGACGTAAAATTGGGACCTATGGCAAAGGTAGCCGAACATATGGAATTCAACGGTTACTTTTACAACAGGAATACAATGATGAAATAGACAAAGTACAAACCCTCGCTGCTTCTCGATTGATCAGCGAGGGTTTGTGCGTTATGAGATAAACCGATAGCTGAATGTATAAAGTTATTCCATTTAGCGGATATATCATTACAGATGACTCCATGCAGACAAATATGTTCGGTGTGATATAAATCATATTCAAGTATAACAAACATTACAGAAATAGATTCAAATTGTATTTATGATATATATAATTGATGGTTCATGGAATGAGTATTGACAAATTGGTGGAAGTACTAAATCAAGAAAAATAACATCAGAAGGTGGCATTCTTTTGGATCGGGATTTCATTTTACTGGCCAGGGGGCGTGTCACCTTGCACACTTAATGGAGGTAGAC
>CALMWN010000028.1 GCA_937873555.1 uncultured Clostridia bacterium | reverse complement strand
AAATGGTTCAGGAGAAGATTTACTGCAGCACTTCCATAACCCATATTCTGGTATGATGTATCAATAACAATCGAGCTTAACCACATCGCATCCCTGTTCTCATATTTCAAGCTGCCTTTTATTATTCCTATCATTTTATCCTGGTTTTTTATATATATCCCGCAAAAAAACTCATTGCTGCAGATAGCCACTTCTGCATATTTTCTGGTTAATGCATCAATGGTTATGGGGGTGTCAATTCCCGTGGCAAACTTGAAGTCTTCAATTTTGTTATACCACTTCAATATCTGCGGCAGGTCGTGTATTTTTATGTCCTTGAAGCAAATGGCGTCATCCTGAATACTCAGCGAAAACATGAATCTCCATCCTTGAAAGTTAATGTTATGTATATTATTCGTGGTATTTTTATAAAATCCTTCAACTGAAAAAGATTCACATGATTTTATATCCGATAAACAGTATTACAGGTCACTGTGTGATCTCATACCAGGTTGCCGCGTCGCCGCCCACATTAAAGCTTATCCCGGTGTCTGAATATTCAAGTGGTATTTTACTCACACGATTTCCTTTGGAGTCCAGAGAATACACGGAATATTTCCAGGCATCCGTGCCTGCTTTTATTTCTACAATCCCATTCACCGGCTCCATGATGACAGGCTTTTTACCCCAGTCCAGCAAGCCGTTTTTCCTGTCCTCCTTTTGCTGACCGGTATTTTTCTGGCGTGCTACCAGAGTAAGCAGCATATCTCCTGATATGCCAATATCTTTCCCATCCATCGATGTAATGGTTGCGGAGCAATTGGTTGAAAGCTTCAATTTCAGGTTATCCAGTTCAACCTGCCTGTCCTTTATGAAGCCTGCTGCACCCTGGAATCTGGGTGAATTGAACGTCACATATTCGTTTTCCTTATCTTCTCCGTTCCATGTAATTTCACCGGTGTCGCTCTTTATTATCTTGTTTTCAGTCAGTGTCTTCAAATCACCACTCGACATGACATCCTCCAGAGCCGAAGTTTGTCCTTCATCAAAACCTGTCTTGCGTATTTTATGGGCAAATACGGTATTCAAAGGCAGGCTCCCCTTAATATTGTAGTCCACCCTGCCGCCCTCGTTTCTATAGTTGCCTATAACATCATTCTTCGAATAGCCTAGCAAAACTTCTTTTCCTGCAGGTTTGAAATCCCCCCTTATGAAGGCTGCAGCACACGATGGCATTTGAGACATTTTTCCGGGATTGTTGACCACATCGAACCATGAATTTATATAATCGGTGTCCCATTTGTCGGAATCACTGTGAAAAGTATATATAAACAGGCCGTCCCAATCCTGAAGCAGTGCATAGGCGGCAAGAACAGCTGCTTCTTCATAGTCATAGTCATTTGGGAAAACATCATTCCACTCGCTTATAACCATCGGTTTATCCTTGACTGCCGACAGGGAAAAACGTATTAAGGGTGAACTGTTGTAGGCAATGGTAGGATTATAGGTATAGGTGGTATTTCTTATCATGGAAAGGTTGCGCTGGGTAAAATTCTTCCTGTCAAACCTCACAGCCGGAAAACCTGGGTGATCCCAGTAGCCGTGAGCGTCTATATAGTCTCCTTCATTCTGGGACATGAGGTTCGGCTGGCCATAATAGTTGTTTGTTGTGGAAACAGGTACTTTTATACCAAGTCCATTGTGAATATAATCCAGCATATCCTTGAAATATTTGTCTTCCAATTGATAATAGAACTCTGTGTTATCTGCGACTCTCTGTCCGGTATAGGCCATCCGCTCAGTCCACTTTGTCCTTTCAACCGTGCCGTCATCAAGGCTTTCATTCCCCTTCAGTCCGGCAATTCCCGTTTCTGAAAGGGAAACATCATCAAGCCAAACGGTTCCCGCGGTCTTGCCCAGTATGAATGAAAGCCTTGTGTTGTCATCGGTATCAGCGTTGGCTGTAAACAAGATACGGTACTGCTCCCATTTTTGACCAAGCGCCACAGTTTGCCCAAGTCCATAATTTGTCCAGGGGGATTTTTCCATGCCGAATGAAACGGAAATTTCCCGTTCCTTGTCCGACCTGGCTTTGAAGCTTAATTCATAGTTCTTGTTTTTTTGCAGTCTGATACCCAGCTGTTTAAACTGGACAAAATACCCCTCACCGCTGACCTGCTCAAGATCAGCCCTCAAAGAGTATTCTCCACTTGCCTTTTCCATGGGATCAACCGAAAAACCTGCCTTGGCACCTTTATGAACCTCCTGCACCCAATTCTCCTTGATATCCGTTTCAAAGTCCGGATTCTTGACAAGGTTACTGCCCTGCAGCTTTTCCCCGACACCCCAGGCAGACTTCAAGGCTTCGGCGTTCTGATATTTTTGTTTCAGCCATTCATTCCACTTTTGGTCAAGCTCATTCATATAGTATTCCGGCAGGGCTTCGTCCGTCTGGCCAAACAATGCCCCATTGTTCCAGGCAGAGAACAGAGTATTCTCATTTGTTGTCTCTACAAGCGCTATACACGGCTCATCGTTATATGAACTCTGCGTATATGGATTGTAATGTGTAAGCAGTTTGTTTGCATAATCCTTCTGCAGCTCTATTAGTTTTTCGTCAAACATTGTGACCTGCTTTGAATTTCTCGGAAGATTCCTGGCATCTTCAACGCCATCCCTGGAGGTAAACTTTCTTCCGACATGCAGGTTGAGATCGGCATATATACCCCTTTGTTTGAGCTGGAATATCAGGTAGTCCAGCCTGTCAAGCTGTTCAGGACTCAAGGTCATTGTGTCACCGTTTGATTTATCGAATATTCCGCGAGGGGCGTAACTGGAATCCATGTGATGGAACCTGATAATGTTGAAGCCTGATTTGGCAAGGTGGGCTGCGATCTTTTCCGCATCATTGTGGCTGGGAAAATTCGCCCCGGCCGAGAGATTTGTGCCCCAGAACCTGATTCGCGTACCATCCTCAAAGAAGAAATGTCCGTCCATTATCTTGAGAAAACCGTGTTTTCCTGCAGGTGCATCAAGTAGAAGCTTTCCTGCATGGGTAACATTGTCGTCTTCATCATCCCAGGGCACTGTAAAAGGAAACCATTCCTCTGCGGATGCAGGCTGTGATGATGTCCCGATATCCGAATGCACAGGCATGCAAAAAAACAGGTTAAGACTCAGAACAGGCAACAGTATGAATGCTATCAGTCTCTTCATTGCCATACCACCTTTGAATACATAATAT
>CALMWN010000027.1 GCA_937873555.1 uncultured Clostridia bacterium | reverse complement strand
TCAATGGTCCCGTAGCTGTCCCGCATCTCCACCAGCGAAATCTTCTTCAGGTTGAAAATCCTTTCATTGTAATAAAGATCTTCCTCATTTGGAGTGGCATCAAATCCGGCAACGGTTATACGACTGGAGTTGTTCTTTGAAGTCACAAGTGTGGGGTTATGTTTGTCATAACCCACAACCGAATTCTGTGTCGTTTTTTTCTGTATATTCAGTATTATGCTTTTATCCTCAAAGCTTAAAAACTCAAGAAACAGCTTGTCTCCTTTGTGGACAATATAAATGTAATTCTTATCAATTATGCCTATTTCATTTATATTATGATGCTGCAAGGTATCGATGCAATCCTGTCCGTATTCCTTTGAATAGATTATGGTAGCAATTATCTTAAGCTTTGCTGTGAAATTGTTGAATCTTTCTTTTATTGCAGCTTCTTCCCTGGATGCAACCGTTCTTATATCTTCTTCAGACACCCTGACGGCAAGAGAGTATTTTTCTATAACCAGTGAGATATCATAGACCTCCAGCAGGATTTCAAAGATCACCTGCACATGGTTTTTTTGTATATCTGAAAAATTCACCATGCTGTTTATTCCGGCCTCATCGAAGCCAATAAATTTAGTAGATAAAAGTTTTATATATTGGTTTATGAGATATGCTCTTGCTGTCTTTTCACCAAGTGCCGCTTTATTTTTCAATTCCGAATAAAGCTTTACTTCTGTTTCAGCCTGTTCTCTTTCAATTTCATATATACTGCTGTATTCATCAACATTTTTGAAAATATTGTCAAGTCTCTTGGCTAAAGCACAAAATTTTTCAGAATTATAAAACATGATTAATATCTGCCCCCTTAAGACCTGTTATGATTTCTGAAAATAGGCATTCAATATGGGTAAAACCTTTAGAATCCCGATATTCCGGTATTCATTCTCCTTCCTGACAGCCGAACGGATTCCGGCAGCCTCAAGGATATATTCCGCCAGCGCTTTTAGCTGGGCCATGTATTCCTTTTGTCCGGACTCATTGTTCAGGACATAGTTGAGTATTGAGTGGTCATTGCATTCATTTATTATGTCAATGTCATAATTAAGGGGAAACACCTCGGCGTCAAATCCGGCATTTTGCATATCGTATTTGATATCCCTGATGTCATAGCCAACATCCTTTCTGTACCTGTTTACCACAAGAATCATATGCTTCACATTGTATATCTCCGGAGCTTTCAACATTTGTTGTACTATGTTGCGTGACTGGTTGACTACTGCCAGCATAATATGGGATTTACCCGCCACAGTCCTTGTTATTGCATTGGTATTGCTGCTGGCGGTATCAATTATCCCTATCTTATAAATGCTGCCTATTTGAGTTAAGAGATTTTCAATTTCCGAACTGCCAAGCTCAAAGCATTCATTCGACGCCATGATGTCAATATTATCACACACCTTCTTGACACATGTTTTAAAGTTTTCAGCTGTCAGGAGCCCCGATTCGGAAAGGCTGTAATAATCATCAAGTCCTTTTGTAATGTCGGTATTGCTGAGATAATATTCAATATCCCTGCAATATCTGTTCATATCAATAATAATTGATGCTTCACCAATCATTTTTGATAAAAAAAGGCTTAAGTTTATTGCAGTGATTGTCTGCCCCATTCCTTTTCTTGGAGCTGTTACAGATATGATCATGGGATGGATACCTGCCCTTCAGTATTGATTTTATGGTGTTTATTAGTGCTACTTTATCCTGCTTTTATTCTGTGAATCAGTGTATTTGAAAGTCCTGGCACTTTGTGGCTGGCTTTCATCTAGATACAGGCGGGTTTCAAGCCTGCCTATTTTCTTTGCCAGTTCGAGGTCTCTGTACTGTTCTTCGTCTACTGCGATAATTATTGTATGTTCCGGATTTTTTTCATCATTCACCTTTCCTTTGGTATCACTGTTTCCATTTTCATCAGCAAGCTTCCTGACCTTCGTCTTGGGTACCACCACATCATACTCCCCGTTATTGTACGTGACCATGACATCAATGATGTTTCCTGATTTAACTTCACCTGCAACAATATTTGATACTCTGTACTCCTTTAATCTGTCATATTCACCAAACCACTTTTTTTCTGTCGACAAACTGTCCTGCACAACCTGTTCGCCATACCTCAAGTCTTCCTTTGCTATCCTGCCTTTTAGCAGACCTACATCCGATACAGCGTTCTCTGCCGTGTATTTGACTGGTATATCCAATATTTTTATTTTAGTGTTGATGATTTCATCATTTATAACAGTATACTTGGAAATGCCGCCTTTATCTGTTACAACTGCGGCTTTGGTTTTTGGCATGGAATTCACATCTACATCCATCCTTACTTTCCGTTCAACATCCCTGGATATACCTGGAATGGCTACATTGTTATAATAAAAAATGATTCCTGATATCACTGCACAGAACACCGCAATTACCAGCAGCAAGTCATACTTTCTCATATAACACCACCCTCATATTAAAATTGGCTTTTAACAGCTCCCGGTTTACCAAAGTACTTATGTAATGCTTTTAACATAAAGGATGCCAGTTCAGTCAACTTTTCGGCAGCAGTTTTTTGAGGTATGATATTGAATCTGGAAAGAATCTCTTCAAGCTCTGACTTATGTAGCCTGTACCGCCGTTTGACATAGCAACTGCCGCCATTTTTGAATTTCTCTTTTTCTTCCCGGTAATGTATGCACCCAATATATGAATCTTCAGGGAATACTCTTCGCAGGAGACCCTGTGAAAGGCTCACACCGTTTTTATACTCATATGCAACAAATCTTGTTTTTTCTACAGGAACTCCATATTTTTCATTCATAAAAAACATATAGGTTTTGTACTGCAGAATCGTGTCCATATTTGCAGAAGCTGCTATAATGTTAAAATCGGATTTGATCAGTGATGCCTTTGTAAAGGAATCAAATACCGATTTATTGACGACTGCTATGGTAAGGTCATAATTGGCATAGGCAAATTCGATAAGATTGCTGATTTCCCTGTTTCTATGCTGTTCATATTCGCTTACCTTTGACAGCAGGTCAAATATATAAAGATTTCTAACCTCTCTACGTTTGGAACAATACACTGAAAAAGCCTTTTCGGAAATTTCTTTTTTTTCTATTGCATCAAATATATCTGTGCCATATGGCTCTTTTCTGTCTTTAAGGTTAAAGCACAGCTCTACTCCCGGATAATTATAATCAAGGTTCAACAGCAGCACCTTCAGATTTGAACTTCTGGCAGCTGCATAAGCCAGTTCACAGGCAAATTCACAATTGCTCCAGACGGCAAGGACAAGCTTTTTGAAGCTGATTACGGTTTTATTCTGCGCGCTGCCTGAATAGGCAGGATTTTGATTCCTGTTGTTTTCCTCTGAATTATTGCTTTTTCCTAAATTATTCAGGTCTTCAATTAATTCCCTTACCGACTGATAACGTTCTGAAGGGTCCTGCTTTGTACATTTTAAAATAATGCTCTCTATGTCGGATGAGAGATCTTTATCATAATACCTGACCGGTTTTATCTCAAAAGGTGCATCATTTGGATTCTTGCCGGTGAGCAGATGATGAAGCGTAATGCCAAGGCTGTAAATATCGGTCATTATATTTGTCTGACCGCTTCCGTATTGTTCCGGAGCTGCATAACCCCTAGTTCCTATATAAACCGTATCGTTGTCTGCATGTTTTTTATATTCTCTGGCTATACCGAAATCAATCAGTCTGATACTTCCATCTTTGGAAAGCATGATGTTGGATGGTTTCATATCCCGGTAGATTATTGGATTTGGGGACATATTATGCAGGTATGTGAGCACCTCACAAATCTGTTTTGACCACCTGACAACTGTTTCCTCCGGAAATCTTCCCAACCGTTCCAGTTCCCTGTCAAGTGAAACCCCCTCGATAAAATCCACAATTATATAAAAACTTTCTTCATCTTCAAGTACATCAAATATCCTCGGAAGCAAAGGATGGTTCAGCTTTTTCAGAATATCAGGTTCAACAGTTATTCCATGCCTGAAATCAGTTTTCTTGCTGATTTCCTTGATCGCCCATTGGGTTCCCAGTTTGACATTTTCGGCAAGGTAAACCGTACCCATTCCTCCCCGGCCCAGCACTTTCAAAATTTTATATTTACCATCGAATACTCCATCTTTCATCATTTAACCACCAAAATATTCTATATGTATTTAGAATTTTGTGATATTCTTATTAATAATTACATATTTTTATTATTTATTCCACATATTACCATACATATGCAAAATAGTCTAGTGGTAATTTACATTTTTTAGCAAAAAAAGAAATAGGAGTGTATATAAATGTCTGTATATACTCCTATTTCTTTTTGTTAACGTACTTTAAGTCTAAATATTAGCCCCCACCCTGTCCTCCCCGAGGGATAATCTTTTTTTTTCGCGGCTGGCGCCGCGATCAGGGGATATCTCTCCTGCACCCTTATGTTTAGATTCCTTCAAGGTCGAATTCCGGTATATAGGTTTCCTCGGCGGAATCCCGTTCCTGTATGTATCCGTTTTCAAAGCCCAGCCTGTAAAAATGATTGATTACCCTCTCGTATTCCTTTCTGATTATCCTCCTGTTGATTTCAGGATGCTCTTTAGCTTTGTAACAGGGTAGATACTGACTCATCAGGCTTACATATATATCTCCCGGCAGATTTTGCCGCATCCAGTCCAATACTTTTATGGATTCCTCCGTTTTACCCGGTAATATCAGATGCCTTATAATAAGGCCCTTCTTTATTATCCCCTCTTCATCAAAAACAGGCCCCCCGACCTGTCTGTACATCTCGGTAATCGCCGAAGCGGCAATTTCAAAATAGTTGTCCACATTTGAATATTTCCTGCCTGTTTCATTGTTTAAGTACTTGAAATCAGGCAGATAAATATCTGCAAAGCCCTCCATCACCTGTAAGGTTTCACGGCTTTCATAACCATTTGAGTTATATACCACAGGAACTTTCAATCCCCCTGCATATGTGAGGCTTTCTCTTATCTGCCTCACATAATGTGTCGGGTTTACAAGGTTGATATTATGGGCTCCCTTGCTTTGAAGAGATAGAAACAATTCTGCCAGATGCTCTATAGATATTTCTTTGCCGAAATTCCCGTGACTTATTTTAGAATTCTGACAGTAAATACATCTTAGATTGCATCCGGAAAAAAACACCGTGCCCGAGCCCTTGGTTCCGCTGATGCACGGCTCCTCCCACATGTGCAGGAATGCCTTTGCAACCCTTGGAAGGCTGCCGGCCTTACAATAGCCCTTTGTAATATTTCTGTCGATATTACAATTTCTGGGACATATTCTGCATTTAGAATCAATTTCCATAATTTTACCTTAATTGTGCAAATTTACTTTACTTTATTGATAAATAAAAATATAATAAATCTAAACAGAATAGCTGTCAAGTAGGCTGTTGGCATTATTGTTACCGCAGTTTATGCCGATATTTCATACGGTATAGTTTGATACAAATATCATCCGGAGGTGCAGTATGAGGATCAGCGGTATTACTTATGTTCCCCGTAAAACTCACAAAGCAAGGAATGTTATCTTGACATTGATAGTACTAATACTTCTTTCAGCATTTACAATACTCCTGATATCGGCATATACCGGCTGGTCTTTGACACATCCCTCCCGTAAAGACATTCCCGCTTTCTCTTCAAACATTGTTCCTGAATACAAAGACGTATCCTTCAAAGATATTCAAGGAAAAATAAACCTTAAAGGCTGGTATTTTGAAAGCAGGAACAGTACAAAGACGGTGATACTTGCACACGGATACAGGAATAACCGGCTCCAATTCGGTGAGCAGACGCTTGATATGATAAAGGTATTTCTTTTGAACGGATATAATGTGCTTGCTTTTGACTTCAGAAACAGCGGATTATCTGAAGGAAAAATGACAACCGTGGGCTTTTATGAAGAAGATGACCTCCTTGGTGCAGTGAAGTACGTGAAATCCCAGAATTCAAAAAATATAATTTTATTGGGCTTTTCCATGGGGGCCTCCACCAGCATCCTCGCTGCCGCCGATAGCAAGGATGTTGATGCAGTCATTGCGGACAGCCCCTTCTCCGACCTCGGTTCTTACCTGGACGGCAACCTGTCTGTCTGGAGCCCTCTTCCCTCAATATTCAACGGCATCACACTCATGTCGGTGAAAACTCTTCTGGGAATTGATCCGTCAAGTGTCAGCCCCAAAAATGCAATCGGCAGGATAGCGCCAAGGCCGGTAATGTTCATTCACAGCAAGGCCGACAGGGATATCCCTGTCAGCAACAGTGCCGAGCTTTACAGGATATATTCAGCAGCTGCAGGTAATAATACAGAGTTCTGGCAGCTTGAAAATGCAGGTCATGCCAAAGCCTATACGAGCTCTCCTAAGGAGTATATGGACCGGGTATTGAAATTTCTTGAAAAGGTGAAGTAGGAAATATCTATATATTTTACGATAAACATATTACAATCTTAATTTTGATATCGTAAAATATTTACCTTGATTCATTGAATACGCAAAGAACCTTTTTGATGCATAAACTGCACATGGTTCAAGGGCAGTTTATTAATTAATGTCTTTCGCGTATTCAATATAGACAAGTCAGTTTATTTTATATTTATTTCTGCCTGAAATTCATATTTTATATTAAAATATAGTACTATAGTGCTATATATATGCTTGGATAAATATGGTAAAATACACATGTATATTTATGCGGTTAAGGGGGTGTATATGATGGTCAATACGATTTTCGGACTGACAGACTACTATAGTGTATTTGCTTCTCCAGTGCAGTCTTATCAGGTAAATCCCGTGACTAATCTTATTTACGAAGCTACAGCTAACAAAATATTTTCCCAGACCGTTGGAAAAAAGCTGCAGTCCTCAACGTCATCATATTTATCTTCGCTTAACAGCAGTACGAACAATCTGAAATCGGCAGTCAAACCCTTCACGCTGAAAGCAGCCGATTCCTTATTTGATAGAAAGTCTGTTACAGCATCCGACAGCACCACTGTTTCAGGAACTACAGCTGCAAATGCCGATGTCTCAAGCTATACATTGAATATTACAAAGCTTGCAGTAGCACAAACAAATATGGGATTGCAGATGAATTCCGGTGAAAAATCTTTTAATACGGGGATAAATTCATTTTCAATTAAAACAGGTACTGGACAGGCAAAAAACATATATGTAAATATAAATGAAAATGATACAAATAAGACCGGCCTGGAAAAAATAGCAAGCGCAATAAACTATGCGCAAATTGGAGTGAATGCAAATGTAGTTAATGATTCCAAAACCGGTACCAGCTACCTTAAACTTACGGCAAGCAGAACCGGGACAGACAATGCCTTCACTCTCAGCGACATAGCAGGCAATGCGGTGTCAGCCTCCAGTACGGCCACAGTTTCTGCACAGGCGCAGAATGCTGATTATTCAATCGATGGAAATAAATATACTTCTCAGGAAAACACTGTAAGCCTGAATAACGGTAAAGTCAAACTGACCCTTAATAAAGCTGACAGCAAGGATATAAAACTGCAAATCGGCACCGATACCAATGGAATAATAGTGAGCATAAACAATCTTGTTGAAAGCTACAACAAATTGTCGAATTTCTCAAGCATGAATTCCTCCAGCTTCAATGGAGCAAAAACCCTGTCAGCTGAATTGGGGAATATTGTGAACTCAAGGAAGGCTTCTCTCTATTCAATAGGTATATCTGTCAGGAATGACGATTCACTTGTTATAGACGGTAAAAAACTGGATCAAGCAATAAACACCGATATTTACAGGGTAAAGGATGTACTGTCCGGTTCCTTTGGAATTGCAGAAAAACTATATAATAAGGCAAATGAAATTTTAACCGCTCCCGTCAAATATTCAAAGCCTGTTGTGCAAGCACAGGATTCAACCGGCGTAACATGGTATGCAGCCTCTGCTGCCTCCCGTATGCCGGCTTCATGGAATTTTCACAGCGGCATGGTAGTTGACATGCTTCTATAAACACCTGGAAAACATTTACGGCGAAGGGAAATCCCTTCGCCGTTATATTTTCTGTAAAGCACGTTGTAGGGATGGACGACTTATGTCCGCCCGGCTGTTATTAATCAATACATGAAGTTTTTCGATAAATATGCTTCCTGACGGACTTTACTTCTTTTTATCGATAAAATATGAAGGAGTCTGGGGTGGTACAGGTGAATAAGCAGAACGCATCTTCTTTCCCTGGCTTATCTGTTTTATTTCCTTCTTCATACTGTTTAGCACTCTGTTTGCCTTGTCATTGTTCTCTTTTTCCAATTTACTAATCTGGCTGATCAAGGACATGACTTTTGACGTAAGCTCCTGCAGTTCCTTGGAGCCTTTAATGCCGGCACCTTTTAGCTCTTCCAGACTCTTTACCTTCAACTCCTGCTTTAGACGCTGAAAATAGGTTTCAAACTGTTCGTCTATCCTGTCAATGCTGTCGATAGCTGCCTGCTTGTCATTTATAAGCGCTTCCAGAGCTTCAATATTGCCCTCCTCCAAAGCCTTTGTCTGAGACTCGGTCAAACTTAGCATCTGTGCAAGAAGCTTATACTTTTTAGCAAGGCATTCATTCAGCCTGTCCACATATTTTTCAGGTGAATTATCCATAAGCTCTCTCCTATTTTGTAACTGCCTGCTGCTGCCTTGGCTGTTGAAGCTTTGCCAGCTTCATCGCCTGCGACCATGTGTCTCTCAAGTCCTTTGCGAAGCTTAAGACCACTTCAAGCGTCTCCTTGTCTTTTTTGATATTGGCATCAATGAGCTGCCGGTACATAAAATCATAAATCAGCAGCAGATTCTGTGAAACATCATATTTCATATCGAGTGAAACAATAAATTCCTGTATTATATCCTCAGAACGGACTATACTGTTATGAGCCTTCTGCAGGTCATTCTCCTCAATAGCCGCAATGGATTGCATTACGTATTTTACCAACCCGTTATACAGCATCAGTGTCAATTCCTCCGGAGAAGACGTATATATGGAATTCTCCCTGTATTGACTGTAAGCTTTGTTAAGTGCCATGAAAATTCCTCCCGTTTTGTTTATTTACCACCCAATTGCGAGGATAACCAACTGCTTTGGGATTGCATCTGGGTAATAGCCTTTTCCAGTGCTGTAAACTTGGTATAATATGCATTCTCCTTGTCAGTCAGTTTATCGTTTAAATCATGTATTGATGTGTCGTATTCCGATATCTCCTTATATATTGTGCTGGTATATTCGGATATATCCCCAACCAGTCCTGCCTTTTCAAGCAACAAGCCTTTTTTGCCGTAACTGTTTCTGATGGTTGAAATATTATCATCGATAATATCTGAAAGCCTCTGAACAATCCCCTCTTCATTGTACCGCACCGTTCTGTCCGAAGATGACATTGTTCTCTTGTAAGTCGGCTGTGAGGATGATACCTGGCTGAAAATATTCATGACAATATCGGGTGTGTTTTGAATTGCCGCCTTCAGTTTTGCATCATCAATAACCAGCTTGCCTTTTGCCTCATATATATCGGTTGTAATGCCTATGCTTGTAATTTGCGCCCCATCTACTCCTACCTTGTCATAAAGTGCTTTTCTCATATTATTTGCTATGTCACTGAGAAGTTGATCATTTTGAAGCAGGCCTGTCTTTACCTTGTTTTCCCAATTTTTAATATCTTCATCCTTCATTGCCGATTTCTGTTCATCGGTCAACGGCAGGTAGTCCCTGTCATGCTTCTCCGGCAGCTTTGTATTTATAAGGTCTACTACTTCATTATATTTTGTGACAAATTTCTTGATATTATCATATATACCATCAACATCCATGTTCAGAGTGACCGTTTGTTCATTGGATGTCTTTGCAAGCAGGTTATATGTCACGCCATTTACGGTAAATGAATTACTGCTTCTTACCAGCGACTGGCCATCTACCGTGACATTAGCATCGACGCCCTGTGTTGTGACCGGAGCGCTGGTATTTATTCCTGATGCACCGCTGAAAAAGTTTCCCGACCCGGCATTCTGGACTATAGAAATATTGTTGCCGGCACCCAGTTGAGTCGCTGTGACTCTGAACTTGTCCGCCACTTCATCATATGTCATGTATACTTTTGCCGACGAGTCGCTGTTAATGGCATTTATCATGCCGGAAAGCGTCTGCGAGGCATCAAAGGTAAAGCCGGTCGAGCTGTTGTTATTGTTGATTGTGAATTTCAGCTGTCCGGAAGCAATGCTTCCTGAAGTTACCTTTATAAGTGACAGAGCATCTCCGGCTGAAGCGGAGCCCGCACTGAAATTGATATATCCAGTATTCGCTCCTCTTGTAAAAGTGATTTTATTATCTACCGACAGGCCGATCGTAACCTTGCCGCTGCCGAACTGGCTGTCTACCAAACCCTGCAGTGTATCTACCAAACCTCCGGCGCCATTCACTGCCGTAGGATTTGTTGAAAATGTAATGCTTTTGCTTACACCGTCAACCGTCATGTTAAATGATTTGCCGCTCCATGTCTGGCCTGCGACATAAGCGTCATCAAGCGCCCCAGTACCTGTAACTGCAGCAGTCCCGCCCCCAAAAACAAGAGGCGTTGCAAATTGGCTTGCCAGCTGGCCCAGGGTCAATCCGGTGCTTAAGCGGTTGCTGCTGCCTGATGCAATATGTATGTATTGCAATCCGTCATCAGTGCTCCCTGAGGTAAGTACGATTTTATTTACGCTGTTGTTCACTGTTGCGAAGCTCAGTATTCCTCCGGATTCGGATACATTGATTTTCCCTGAACCGAAGGCTGTTGCAATCTTGCTGTTCAGGTCCGCAGCCAGATCCGTTGCCGTGACATAGGTATTGCCCAGCGTAATTTCTCTGGTAGTTCCGTCAAGAGTTACATTTATTTTCTTGGCATTACCGGTGTTGATGCTCGTTATGTCACCGCCTGCGACAGCAGCAGTTCCTGACAGTGCCTTCGTTATTCCTGTGTAGTTTACTGTACCCTGTACTATGTTCACAAGACCCAATCCGTCATTTGCCCCCAGGCCGTCTGTACCGGCCAGAAGCTGCACGCTTCTTGTAGTTCCCGTTGCAGAAATCATCAGCCTGTTTGAAGAATCGTAGCTTACACCGACCCGGCCGGCGCCAACCTGTGCATCTATCAATCCCTGCATTGCTGCAGATAGGTCCTGAGCATTGCTGTACACGCTTCCGGCCGCGAAAGTAATCGTTTTTGCCGCTCCACCGTCCGTTATTATCTGAAAGCCCTTGCCGCTCATATCAACCGGAAAAGCAACAGGCGCAGTTCCCGTAAAGCTTGCAGTACTCTCCGCAACATCCGCTGTAGCC
>CALMWN010000026.1 GCA_937873555.1 uncultured Clostridia bacterium | reverse complement strand
AATGAAAATATATATCTAACTGACTATATCATAATCTTACATATAAATGCCGGGTTAGTCTATAAAATGTTACAAAAAAAGCGTGAATCTTCACGCTTAATTTACAAATGACATATGAGGAAGCTTTACTGTCATTTAATCTATGTTAATTAATAGTTTGCAACTTTTACAGGTTCTTCGAATAATCCTCGTTTCACCTCGGTTGCAGTCATATGCTTGGCATTGAACTTTTCTGTCAGATAATTGCAAGCGTCCCAGGGATTTACCCTTTCTCCGCATGTGAACACATCCACTGCTGCATACCCTAATTCCGGCCAGGTATGGATTGCCAGATGCGATTCTGATATTACTACAACGCCACTTACACCTTGTGGACTGAATTTATGAAATGCGACTTCTCTTACTTCAGCTCCTGCTTCCAGTGCGGATTCAACCATTATTTTTTCTATCAAACCGCGATTATTCAATATTTCCTCATCGCATCCGTAAATTTCTGCCAGGATATGACGGCCCAAAGCATTCATTTTACGTTCCTCCTTTAATTTTTAATAATATCAACAACCTTTCTTCATTTTGAAATTTTTAATTTCAACAGATTACATTTTAGCAAATTCCCGCAAAAAGTCAATACTTTTTACCATATTTTTTGCATTTTCCATACTTAAACTGTATTCTTTCATTATTTCTGCTATTTACTCCTGTTTTTACATCAATCTATTATATTTTTAGAAAAACATATATATGTATGTATAACAAAAATAGTGAGGCTTGCTGCCTCACTATTTTTGTTATACATAAATCTTATAAATGCCAAGCAAATTTTATTCTTGTTTGTTGATGATATCACCTATACTTACATCCATATCCTCTTTATGTTCCTCAGGAACTTCCGGTTCTACCTTCTGACCTTCAGCTTTTGCTTCTGCAGCTTCAGCATTCTTGGTATTGACGGGATCTATCGGGTTGACTTCTTTTATGCTCAAACCGATCTTTTTTGTTTCCATATTGAATTCAGTAATCTTGGCCTCAACTTCCATGCCTATTTCAAGTACATCGCCGGGCTTGGCAATCCTGACATTGGAAATCTGAGAAATATGAACAAGTCCGTCAATTCCCTTGCCGAGCTCGACAAATGCTCCGAAAGGAACCATTCTTACCACTTTGACCTTGATTATGTCTCCGACCTTGAACCTCTCATCAGCCTTGTACCAGGGGTTCTCCTCAGCCTTTCTGTAGCCTAGGGAAATTCTCTTCTTATCCTTGTCAAATTCGTTTATAGTTACTTCAACACTGTCCCCAACCTTCAAAACCTCGGAAGGATGCTTTATCTTTGTCCAGGCAAGCTCAGAAACATGGATAAGTCCGTCCACTCCTCCGATATCAACAAATGCACCAAAATCAGTCAGGCTCTTTACAACGCCGTTAAACTTCTTTCCTGTTTCTATCATATCCCACACGTCATTAGCCTGCTTCGCCTTTTCTTCCTCAAGTATGACCCTCTGTGAGCCTACCACCTTGCGCTTCTGTTTGTTATACTCAATAATCCTGACGTTCAAGGTCTGCTTCTGAAACTCATTTAAGTCCTTCACATATCTGTCGCTAATCTGCGAAGCAGGTATGAATATCCGTATGCCGCTCGCATTGGCAATAACTCCGCCATTTGTTATTTCCACAACTTTTGCCTTTAATGCTGTCTTGTTCTCAAAAGCTTCTTCTATCTTGTCCCAGCCTTTAATCGCTTCAACCTTTTTCTTTGAAAGCAGCACATTGCCTTCGCCGTCATTAACCCTGACGACAAAAACCTGTATCTCTTCCCCTATTTTCAAGGAGGCCTCCGGTTTGAAATCAGGATCATCAGTGAATTCTTCCATCTTGATTATTCCGTCTGATTTAAAGCCCATATCCACATAAACTTCGGAATTATTGAAGCCGATAATCTTACCTGTAACAATTTGACCTGTTTCAAGCGTTACAAGTGAGCTTTCAAATGCTTCCTTAAAGCTCATTTCGTTTTCCTGCGTGTTGAATTCACTCATTTTTTTTATAACCTCCTCGATTACCCAATCCGGTGTTGATGCTCCGGCAGTAATACCTATTTTTTTAATTTTTTTTGTATTGATTGGAGGCAAATCCTCGGATGTTTCAACCTTATATGTCTCCGTACAGTTCATTTTACAGATTTCATACAACTTCTGCGTATTTGAGCTGTTATTACCCCCAAGGACAATCATCATGTCAACATTTTTAGCTATTTCCCGTGCTTCTTCCTGTCTCTTACTGGTTGCATTACATATTGTATCAAATTTTATTATTTTATCAAATTTATTTTTTAAATAATTATTAATTTTTTCCCATTTCTCTTTTGTTATAGTTGTCTGAGCAACAACACACATCTTTTCTGTACTTTCCGGAAGCCTGTCCACATCTTCGGCAGAATCAACGATATAAGCAGCGTTGCCACACCATCCGTTTATGCCTTTTACTTCAGGATGGTCCCTGTCACCGACGATAACTATCCGGCAGCCTTCCTTATGCTTCTCTTCAACAAGCTTGAGTATCTTTTTGACATAGGGGCATGTGGCATCAGTAATCTTAATGCCCTTTTCCTGCAACTTTCCGTATATTTCAGGTACGACTCCATGCGCCCTTATAACTACATTGCCGGAAGGAGAACTTATTTCTTCAATGTCTTCTATTACCCTGGCACCCTTCTCCTCCAGTTGCTTCACAACCTGCTCATTATGTATTATCGGACCAATTGTATAAATCGGTTCCTCAGGGTTTTCCAAAAGCTTCATTGCCAGGTTTACGGCATTATTCACACCGAAACAGAAGCCTGCTGTTTTTGCAACTATAATTTCCAATTATTTCGCCTCCATAAGCGAATAGACACGATTCATAATATCCCGGCTGATCTCCGACAGCTCTTCACTTGAATATTTTCTGCCGCCTTCAACTGCCGGTTTGAAAGGCTTGCCGTATACCACCCTGACCTTGCTGAACAACTTATATGTCCCTTCAACAGCTACCGGAAGTATTGGTGCTGCTGATTTAACGGCAATCATCCCGACACCGGGTTTAATTTTTATTTCTTCTGCTCTCTTTCCTCTGGTCCTGGTACCTTCTGGAAGTATTCCGAGGATTTTGCCCTCTTCAAGCAGTTTCAGGGAAGTTTTGATGGCTGTTATGTCGCCGGTTCCACGCCTCACCGGAAATGCTCCCAGATGTTTTAAAATATAGGATACCAGCGGAATGTCAAACAACTCTTCTTTCGCCATATAATGTATAAGTCTTTTCAGCTTGTAACCGACAAAAAACATGTCCATCTGGCCTATATGGTTGGAGCACAGTATCACCGGTCCGTTTTGCGGCACATTCTGTATTCCTACAAGCTCCACCCTGTAAAATCTGTCTCTTATACACATCTGACGCTGCCGACGAAGAGGATAGTG
>CALMWN010000025.1 GCA_937873555.1 uncultured Clostridia bacterium | reverse complement strand
AAATTTCTGAGCTATTCAAGTTCGACAAAGGCAGCCCTCATCGCTGCTATCAGAGAGGGTCTGGCTCCAATTGGAAGTACTTCGGGAATACCAAATATAAGGGCAAAAATAAATACCGATATAACAGGAAGTGCCAGCGACGACAGGGGACTTAGGTTTATGATGCGTGCCCTGATAGCCACCAATACCATCACCAGGCTTTACCTTGTAAGGGATATGAGCGGCGACAGCAGCAAGATTTCCTTTGAAAGGCTGAACAATTATAATGTTGTAAAAGTCGGACTGGACAGTATTTTAGGGACCATTGACTCACTTCCTTTCACACCGAAAACCTTTGAAGGCTTTGCAAGTTATTACGAGAATTACATTAACGGACTTTCATCCCAGGAGATATACAGCTTTAAATTATTTGTAAACGGGCCGGACGGCTCAAATGGCATATATCCTACCCCGACGCCTACTTCCACCCCACACGGAGGAGGCGGAGGTGGCGGAGGAGGAGGCGGTGTACCTGCCGGATCAAGCACACCCGCACCATCAAGTACACCGGCACCTTCATCAACTCCTGCACCTACTCCAGTACCCGTAGTTTCTACCAGCCCGGTGCTTGATACAAAAACAGGCGAGGCAAAGGTGACTGTTGATCAGAAAGCGATAGACACTGCGTTAAATCAGGCAGGAGCTGATACGAACGGAGTCAGGACTGTAGCTGTAGTCATACCTGTGGTAGAGGGGGCTAAAGCGTACACTCCCATTCTTCCGGCTGCAGTTTTGACAAATACTGTCGCAACACAGGCTATAGAAATCAAAACAAGCATAGCAACTGTGGCTGTTCCAGGTAACATGCTGTCAAATGCCAATATTACAAACGCAAAAGATGTTTCAATTACCATAGGCACTGCTGACAAAAACAACCTACCCAGCGATGTAAAAGCTCAAGTAGGTGACAGACCGGTGATTTCACTTAGTATGTCGGTGGATGGCAAAAGTACCGCTTTCAATAACAAAAATGCACCTGTACAGGTTACTATCCCGTACACCCCTACGGCAGAAGAGCTTAAAAATCCTGAACACATAGTGGTCTGGTATGTTGACGGCAGCGGGAATGTCCAGTCCGTGCCGAATGGCAGGTATGACGCTGCTGCCGGCAAGGTAGTGTTTACTACGACTCACTTCAGCTATTATACCATCGCCTATGTGTTCAAGACCTTCGATGATATCAAGGATATAGCATGGGCTAAAGATCAGATAGAGGTAATGGCATCAAAGGGTATCATAAACGGGACATCGGAGAGTACCTTTACTCCTGGCGCAAATATTACCAGGGCGGATTTTACAGTATTGCTGGTCAAATCACTTGGCTTGAATGCTGAAATAGATTCCAACTTTGCGGATGTGAACGAGTCCGACTATTATTTTGAAGCTGTAGGTATAGCTAAAAAGCTTGGTCTGGCAAAGGGTCAGGAATACAACAGGTTCAATCCCGGAGACCGGATTTCAAGACAGGATATGATGGTTATCACGGCAAGAGCTCTGAGACTTGTAAAGAAGCTGTCTTCTGCAGATTCAAGCATGGACCTGAATATATTTGTTGATAAATCAGACATTTCCGACTATGCTGTTGAAGATATCGCTGCAATGGTCAAAGACGGGCTTGTAAAGGGCTATAACCGAATTATAAATCCCACGGGGAGTACAACCAGGGCAGAAGCCTCAGTGCTGATATACAGGGTGTACAACAGATAACCGGATAACACTCTTTACAGCTGACATCTGTCTAACAGACTAAAAGACAAAACACAGAGATACGGAATATTGGGAGGACTTAAAAATGGAGTACGCAAATTATACGGCCACACTGAACAATCTCATAAATTACAGGAAGAGAATCCTGATAGTAGTGGTTGTATTGGTTGCTGTTGCCGCAATAGCTGTACCGGCGATCAGTATAGCTTACAGCTATTCTTTTCCGCTGGTACAGTTAAAACATGCTCATAGCGGGAATCTGGACATTACTACGGAAGCAATAGGTGAAATCAAGATAGATAAACAACTTCAGGATATTCTGAAACTCGAAAAGATTACTGCGCAGGGAGACTGGAAAATCAAAGAAGTCAGGGTTACAAATGATGATGTGGTAAAAAAAGGGACGCTGCTGGCTACAATAGATCTTGATGATTTGAATACCCAGATAAGAATGAAGGAACTTCAGATCACAAAGTTTCAAATTGACATTGAACGATTGAAAAACAGCAATGATAATGCAGCAGAACTGGCTATCCTGCAGAATGATGCCCAGCAGGCAATGAATGAAGTCAATAAATTACAGCAGGATATGGACAGAATGAACGCCTTATATAAGGCAAAAGTGGAATCACTGGTCAATGTTCAGACTGCCGAGAAGGCGCTCTCTCAGGCGAAATTGAATTATGAAAACAAACTTAAGTTAATTGATGCTAAAAAGGATGAAATAAATAAGAACAAAAATACTAATGAACTTTTGACCAAACAGACAAACATAGATAT
>CALMWN010000024.1 GCA_937873555.1 uncultured Clostridia bacterium | reverse complement strand
CCGTACATTTTCTGGATACTGCGGAAATGACAAACGCTGCGGCAATAGGATATGACTGGCTGTATGACTATCTGACCGAAGACATGAAGACGACTGTACGTAATGCCATAATACAAAAGGGCTTGAATCAGTCGATTGAATTATATAAAAACAAAAAGAGCTGGACAAGGGATACAAACAACTGGAATTCGGTTTGTAACGGCGGCATGGCACTCGGGGCACTTGCCATAGGTGATGAAAACGAGGATGCTGCCGTCATTTCCGGGAAAATCCTTGAATATGCCGTAAAATCACTTCCATCCATGCTGGCGGAATACTATCCGGACGGAGGCTGGTTTGAGGGACTTGGATACTGGGACTACGGGACAACCTACCTCGGATATTTTATTTCGGCACTGGATACAAGCCTGGGGAAAGACTTCGGCCTGTCCAGGCAGCCGGGATTGTCCGAAACCGTAAACATGCCCATATTCCTTACAGGTCCGCAGGGTTCCTTCAATTTTGCAGACGCGGGTACAGGATTTGTAAAAGCCCCTGTAATGCTGTGGCTGGCACAGAAGTTCAACAGGCCGGAATTTGCCCTGTATCACAATGCTTTAATGAAGGAAAAGGGCGGGGGCTCGGCAATGGATATCATATGGTACCGTCCGATGCCCGAGGACATCAGGCCTGAAGGACAGGACAAATATTTACGGCATGTTGAAGCTGTGGGTTTGCACAGCAGCGTGATGAAGCCTGATGATACCTTCATAGGCTTCAAAGCCGGCAACAACCAGGCAAACCATGGTGACCTTGACATCGGTTCCTTTGTACTGGACTCAATGGGAATAAGGTGGGCAAGCGACCTGGGCCCTGACAATTACAACCTCCCGGGCTACTTTGACAAGGGCAAAAACGGAAAGCGGTGGTTGTATTACAGAAAAAGGGCGGAAGGGCACAATGTGGTTGTCATAAATCCCGGTCCGGCTCCTGACCAGGACCCTTCTGCCATGGCAAAAATTGATGATTTTCAGACAAGCAGCCACTCTTCATACGCAATCTCCGATATGACGGCTGCATATAAGAATTCTGCGGCTTCAGTCAAAAGGGGAATCGGGCTTGTTGAAAACAAGACGCGCATAATAATACAGGATGAGCTGAAGCTGAAAGTGCCTTCGGATGTCTGGTGGCAGATGCATACTCAGGCCAATGCGGAAGTGTCTGATGACGGGAAAACTGCAGTATTGTCTAAAGGCGGAAAAAATATATGGATGCAGGTTTTGGCTCCTGCAAACGGGTCGTTCCAGGTACTGGATGCAGTTCCACTTCCGGGCGCACCGAACCCGGACGGGCAGGCGTCAAACACCGGCTATCGCAAGCTTGCAATTCACCTGGAAAATGAAACCGACACTCAAATAAGTGTGGTTGTCATTCCGCTGCTGCCCGGCATGAATACTCCGACAGATCTTCCGGATGTGATACCGCTGAAAGACTGGAAGATTGGGAATGGAATATTTGCAAGCCTTTCGGTGGATGTAAACGGCAGTGACCTCTCCTTCGAGACACCTCCGGTAATAGAGGACGGAACGACACTTGTACCTGCAAGGGCCATCATGGAAGCCCTGGGTGCAAGGCTGGAATGGGATGGAAACACAAATACCGTTACCGCAATAAAGGATGGTAAAACAGTCAGGCTTCAGATGGGGAATAAAACTGCCTATAGGGGTGAAACCGCGATAGAGCTCAATACTGCTCCAAAACTTATAAACGACAGGACCTTCATACCCTTAAGGTTCATAAGCGAAGCCTTTGATGCCGAAGTGCAGTGGAACGCAGATACGCGTTCGATAAAAATAAAAAGTGTAAGGAAATAAAAAATAAAAAAGGTGATGAAAATGATGATGTTGGGAGTTAGAGCACATGATTTCGGAAAGCTTACCGTTGAAGAGCTTGCCGACAGGATATCCGAAAAAGGGATATCGTACATACAGCTGGCCCTGTCAAAGGCGGTTGCCGGCATTGATACAGGGGATGGAAGGTTGAACCCCGGCATGGCTTACTACATAAGGGATGTTTTCCAGAGGAAAAACATACAAATAGCAGTCCTGGGCTGCTACATAAACCCTGTGCACCCTGACAGGGACACGCGCAAAAGGCTTATCGGCAGATTCAAGGAACACATCAGGTATGTCCGGGATTTCGGGTGCAGTATTGTTGCAACAGAAACAGGGTCGGTAAACGCTGATTATTCCTTCAATCCGGAAAATCACAGCGATGCTTCCCTTAAAACCTTGATCGAGAGCGTGGGCGAGTTTGTCGAAGAGGCGGAGAAATGGGGAGTAATAGTCGGTATTGAAGGAGTGGCAAGGCATGTGGTAAATACTCCCGAGAAAATGAGGTATGTGCTGGATACCATAAAGTCAAACAATCTGCAGATTGTTCTGGACCCTGTCAATTACCTTGATGAAAACAATTATTCAAGGCAGGATGAGGTTATAAAGCAGTCCTTCGAACTTTTAGGCGACAATGTTGTGACAATCCATGCAAAGGATTTTATAATGGACAGCGGAAAAATAAAATCGGTTGAGGCAGGAAGGGGCTCTTTGAACTATGAGCTTCTGTTCAGGCTTGTCAAGGAACGAAAGCCCTACGTGAATATTCTGCTCGAGAATGCCAAAATGCCGACAATTGATGAAAGCCTTGACTATGTGAGAAACATTTACTGAAGAAACAAAGAGGAAATATTGCATAAAAAATAAAGGTTTTATATTGAAAATCCATGACTGATGTAATACAATCAAACAAAAACATGCGGGGTGAGAGCTTGTGGACATAATTAAGATACGGAAGTCGGATTTGTTTGACAGTATCATACCTTCAGAAGATCATTCCATCATAAAATCCGCTCTGGAAAAGCAATTAAGCTCAAGAAACAGGGTAATAGCAGTGTTGGATGATGATCCCACCGGAATTCAGACGGTACACGGAATAAATGTGTATATGGATTGGTCACAGGAAATACTGCTGAAAGCTTTTGAAAATGAAAGTCTGTTCTATATCCAGACAAATTCCCGTGCAATGACCGGACAGCAGGCGGAAGAAACCAACCGGACAATCATGGAATATATTTTGTATGCCTCTAAAGCCACAAAAAGAGATTTTGCGGTTATCAGCAGGAGTGATTCCACATTAAGAGGGTATTACCCGCTGGAGCCCCGGGTCTTAAAGGATACATATGAGAAAGGCACGGGAAAACTTATAGACGGGGAAATTCTGATACCTTTTTTCCCTGAAGGCGGCAGGTTTACAGCCAATGACATACACTACGTCCAGGAGGGGGAATACCTTGTCGGAGCAGGCGATACGGAATTTGCAAAGGACAAGGCCTTCGGATATAAAAACTCAAATCTCAGGCTGTACATAGAGGAAAAAAACAACGGAGCCTATAAAAAAGAGGATGTAGCATCCATACCGTTGGAGCTTATAAGGAAAAACGACATTGAAGCGATTGAAAAAATATTTAACGGTGTAAGCGGCTTTGGCAAAGTCGTAGTTAATGCGCTGACATATGAAGACCTTGAGACCTTTGTACTGGGGCTGTTAAAAGCTGAGGAGAAGGGAAAACACTTCATTTTCAGGACAGCTGCAGCTTTTGTAAAGGTATATGGCGGGATATCAAACCGCAGCCTGCTGGGCCATGAGGATTTCAAGGGAGCTGCAGGCAACAATCCCGGAATGGTGATAGTAGGTTCACATGTCAATAAAACCACCCTTCAGTTGAATGAGTTGCTGAAGCTTGAGAATGTAGTACCTGTGGAGGTCAATGTAAAAAATCTTCTTCTGGACAATGAAATGGAAAATGAAATAAAAAGTGCTGTTATAAAGACGGAAAACGAGTTTAAAAAAGGTAATATCCCTGTTTTACATACCTCGAGGGAATTGATCACATCAAATGAAAATACCCGTGAGAGCAACCTTAAAATATCGGTACGGGTTTCCGAGGCACTGACGGATATTGTTGCCAGGCTTGCAATAAAGCCGTCCTTTATAATATCAAAGGGAGGCATAACCTCCAGCTATATTGCCGTAAAGGGCCTGGGCATAATCAAGGCAAAGGTTCTGGGACAGATTCTTCCTGGAATTCCGGTCATAATGAGTGATACACAGAAAAAATGGCCGGATACCCCGTATATTATTTTCCCGGGAAATGTGGGCGACGAATTCGCCCTGCGTAAGGCCGTAGAGATTATTACCGGGGCCGGCGTATAAATATCAGTACTAATCCACGGGTTTAACCCTCATCCCCGGCCCTTCTCCCAATAGTGGGAGAAGGGAGCTATGGTATGGAATGTCAAGAAAAATTTACGTAACATCAGAAAGATACTTATAATCTTCTCAATATTAATAGTGTTTTACCGGCTCCTTTCCAGCACTATGAGTGATGTATAGCTTGCTAAAGGAAGGTGTCACAAAGTTGTGAAGGGATTGATTTTAATAAATGGAGGGATGGAAATGAAGAAGAAGATAGGATTTATCGGATTGGGCATAATGGGAAGGCCGATGTCTAAAAACCTTATAAAGGCAGGTTATTCCCTGGTGGTTTACGATATCAACGCTGAAGCTGTGAAGGAGATTGTCGCCGCAGGTGCTTTGGAAGGCATTTCTCCAAAGGATGTCGCGGAAAGAAGCGAAGTTGTGATTACCATGCTTCCCAACTCAAACCATGTAAAAGAGGTTGTGATGGGAAGTGCAGGGGTGCTGGAGGGAGCAAGGCCCGGGACTGTCCTGATAGACATGAG
>CALMWN010000023.1 GCA_937873555.1 uncultured Clostridia bacterium | reverse complement strand
TTTCTGCCTGTCTCGTGGGCTCGGAGATGTGTATAAGAGACAGGGTATATGAATGTGCCGGAGGGTGTGCTTGTAGACATTGACAATATTGACAGGTATCCGGGGGAAAAACTCACCATAATCACTACGGGAAGCCAGGGCGAGCCCATGTCTGCCTTGTCCAGAATGGCGGCCTCGGAGCACAAGAAAGTGGAGATAGTGCCGGGAGATCTTGTTATAATATCGGCCAATCCCATACCGGGGAATGAAAAGCTTATTTCACGCGTAATAAACGAGCTGTTTAAAAAAGGTGCCGATGTCATTTACGAAGCACTGGCAGATATACATGTTTCCGGGCATGCCTGCCAGGAAGAATTGAAGCTTATCCACAGCCTTGTAAAGCCGAAGTTCTTTGTGCCGGTGCATGGAGAGTACAGGCACTTAAAGCAGCATGCAAACCTTGCAAACAGGCTCGGGATGAGCAATGAGAATATTTTCATCATGGATATAGGCAAGGTGCTGGAGCTTACGGATGATTCCGCAAAGATAAACGGAAGCGTGACGTCCGGAAAGGTGCTTGTGGACGGCTTGGGAGTAGGTGACGTAGGGAATATAGTTCTGCGTGACAGAAGGCTGCTTTCCCAGGATGGCTTGATTGTGATAGTAATAACCATTGACGGGGAGACGGGAGCTATTATAGCCGGACCTGATGTCATATCGAGAGGTTTTGTATACGTACGCGAATCTGAAGATCTCATGGATAATGTGAAGGATGTTACCAAAACGGCGCTCCTTAAAGCTGATGAAAAGAAGAAGAACGATTGGTCTGCCAAAAAAGGTGTAATAAAAGATACTTTAAGGGACTATCTGTATGAGAAAACCAAAAGGAAGCCCATGATTATTCCTATAATAATGGAGATATAGAAGCAGTAAGGGTGGCAAAGCCACCCTTTATCAGTTCATAAGCCTATTCTTATTATGTTCTGAGTGTATTCCTGACCGGCTGCCCTAAATGATGGGTTTTTATAGCCAAGTACATACATGTCTGTTGAAAAGGCCTCTATTTCAAGCATCCTCTTCAATAATGCATCAGGGTGATCTTTGAAGTCTGCGTTCTTGACTATAACGGGCAAGCATGTCGATTTTTTTATTTTCGTGAGAAGCTGGCGGCCATTCTGATTAAATCCAAGAACTCTTATGTATTGAGGGCCGTTGTGCGAATTGAAGTTTTTGAGTTCCATATCCTTCAAGCCTGTGAGAACACTTGCGATTATCCTTTGTATTCTGGTTGCCGTATATCTTCTGGTAGCAATATTCTCTATCAGTTCGGAATAACTGCCGGATTTATTTGCAGCAGCTTTTATTCTGTTTTCAAGACCCTCTGAAACGTAAGGCAGCGCGCTTATCTCATACAGGGACATTTTTCTCAAAAGCGCAAGCATCAGGTTTTCATAACTTGTTGAGCAAACAGGCCCCCTGCCATTATTAAACTCTTCTGCCAGTATGTTTAGTGTCGCTTCGGGCATGCAGGCCTTCAATCCGGCATTATTTAACAGTCCATCGCAGTCAGAAATCATTTTTCTGATAGAGGTTGCACTGGAAATTGTGCCTGTCAGATATTCACTGTTGTAAGAGTTGCTGATCCGCTTCAAGGTTTTGGGTACTATGTTGCTTTTTAATTTTTTCAGGGCTTTAAGGTATTCTATTCCAAGGATGTTGTTGGAAGAAGAGATAATTGTGCCGATATCAGCCTCTATACCGGTAAATTGCTTTGTGCAGGCTTTGAGAGCGTATTCGCGTGCTGAAGGATATGAAACGCCTTTGTCAAGCCTGGCTTTCAACAGCTGTTTGTATTCCTCGGGTTCCCGGTGAAGTATATCAGCCACAAGATCCAATTCATCCAAACTTCCGCTTTCACTCCCGAAGCACAGGCTGTCCACCATTCCCAGGCTGTCCAATATCCTGACTGCACCAAATGCAAAGAACTCTGCGCTTGCCATTGCATATACGACCGGAAGTTCAATCACCAGATCAACTCCGGAAAGAAGAGCCATTCTTGCCCTGGCCCATTTATTTACCAGTGCAGGCTCTCCTCTTTGAATAAAATTGCCGCTCATGACACATACTGTATAATCTGCATTGCAAAGCCGCCTTGCTTGTTTCAAATGATACAAGTGGCCGTTGTGAAAGGGGTTATACTCTACTATCAAACCCAGAACCTTCATTTACAATACTCCCGAATAAAAGAACTGTTCTTACTGTATGTCATATAAAGTATTATACCTTAAGATAGGCTGGGTTTGAAAGTATAATTGATATTTTGTCAAATTACAGTATCTTATTTTTTTGAGGACTCCTCCAGACTCTTTTCCATTGCTTCAATGTTTGATAATGCAACCCTGCCTTTTATGTCACTTAAGATTTGATTCTTCTCTTTTATCACCTTTTCAAGTTCAAATATTGAAAAGTCGAGTTTGCCTGCAATTTCCTGCTGATCTTTTGATACAGCATTTTTATACAGGGACCAGGTAGCCTTTAAGTTGTTAATGTCTGTATCCGCTTGATTCCAGTTTCCGGTAACTGAATTCAATACGGCACTTCTTATATAATACCTGATACGCTTTATTTCAGGAGATACTTTGGTTCTGTACAGGGCATAAAAATCCGGTATGCTTGCATACAGCGAGTTGGATGCCACCAGCGAATTGATCTTGTTTTTGCTGATAACAGCCGTAGTCAGTCCGTTCAAGGCAGTGCTGAAGTTTTCTATAACCGCTTTTGACACTCCTGATTTGGCAGCTGAAGGCATATAACTGTTCCACTCGTAATGCATGGTGTTTACAAGCGATGTGACACCCTCCCAGGGATCAGGCTGTTGAGCTTGCTTTTGTTGTGTCCCCTGCTGATCCTGTGTACCTTGTGGTTTGTTCTGTTCCTGTTGCGGCTTCGGAGTGTTTTTCTGAGCTCCACCTTTGGAGTCGCCTTCCTGCTTTGTGACTGCCGGACCATCAAGCATTTTTATGACTTTTTCTATATTATCCTCAAGTGCTTTTAACTGGTCAGGTATTTTGTCCTGCTGTTGTTCCGTTTGAGCCGATTCCTGCTGGGGAGCAGGCTTTTGTGCGGACTGCTTGCTGCATGACGGAAGCAGGAATGTAAAAACTATCAGAGGAATTATAAATTTCTTTGAAAACAATTGATTTGCCATATACATATGCAGTAATAACTGCAATTTCCCTCCTTTTCCAATCATATACCAGGTGAGAAGAAAATAATAAGCGCCTTTGGTTTTCTCCCTAAAATAATGAAATGATTGACTCGAAAACATAGTAAAACTTATATAATATTATTTTCGAAATATCATATAAAAATACTAAATTATACGACTGATGTGACTGCATATTAATAAAAATTACAAAGTATGAATAAATTACATAAAGGACTTTTTGAATTTATGCTTAATATATTATGTAAAGTAAGATATAATAAATACTAAATTGCATAAAAATCAGGGGGCAAAACTTAATGGCAGTTCTTGTTAATCTGTGGTCAAGAAGAATGGGAGAAATCAAAAGGTTTTTGGAGAAGTATTATGAAAAGGACATCAATATGGATGAGGAAGTGGAACAATGGATTTATATCTACAGCAAGCCGCTTGATGCAATTGACATAATAAGTGCTGTGATCGATAACAATGACAAGTATCAAATTAATGTATGTATTCAGGTGGACAAGGGTGATATACACCCTGTAACTTATGAAAATCACAATGACATCATCAAGGGATTGTTGTATGTGTATTACGAAGAGGCACCTGACGGGGACTACATATTCGAGTGACAATTCACGGATATCGGATAGATGCATTCCAGTCAGACAACAATATCATTCAGGATAAGACTGCAATCCTTTAGACATATGTAGTGATATGTGATACAATTAAAGCAGGATTTTTTTGAAAAATCCCATAGTAATTTGAGGATGTTTTTGTCTTACGCTGATGCGTCGGGGTGTGAATTAATGAAAAAGACACACTTGGTACTTCTTGTGGTGGCTGCCATGACGGCTTTGCTTTCAGCTTATTCGCTTGCTGCAATAAACCAGGTATATAAAATAAACTTTGAGTGGTATTCAAGGTATTTTAACAGATACAGTTTCGAAGAAAGGGATGTATCCAGGGACAGGTGGCAGCTTCAGGAATATCCCGGGGATATGCGTCTTTATATTATAGGGAGCAGCAGGGAAGCGGAAGCATTAAAGAATGAGAAAGATTACAATGAGCTCGAAATACCTGACGCGGATTACAACAAATATATTTACCTTTATTGTACGTTAGGCAAGGTGACTTCACCGGAATACAGGATCAAAGTTGTGGATATAGCGCAAAGAGGCAGTACGGTGGAAGTGAAGATCAGTTTGAACAGTCCCCTGAAAGCGGATGAAAGAAAAAAGGAAACCGGAGATACATATTTACCAGATGATTTGGCAAGAATCGCTAAAACGGCTTTTTCCACAAAGGGAAAGCTGAATTTTATATTTAAAAACCAGGATGGGAACCAGCTGTCAGACAACAGCTATGATATCAAAACTGTATACAGATAGTCCTGACTGTTACTCCTGTCAGGTACAGAAAAAGATTTACGCATGCAGGTTGAAATTATTGACTTAAAGGCCTTTATAATTATTGAGGCTTTTTTTATTAGGGCTGTAACATGTTAAACGCATTTTCAGAATATATTTTTAATGGAGGTTATTAAACGGTTACAAAAAGTACATTTATAAAGCAATTAATTATTTTA
>CALMWN010000022.1 GCA_937873555.1 uncultured Clostridia bacterium | reverse complement strand
TTATAAACCTGCTTGCTAACAATTTCAAAATTTCCATCATAAAATGACCTCCTTTTAAATATTGATTCTGTATAAGTTGAATCAATATTTTTGAATTCAACTTATATTCCTTACCTGCCAATCTGATAATTCTGTTTTTTATGTTTTGCTCCAGGGACACTTATCATCATGTGCATTGTTCAAATTAATTTTACTATATTGCACTTTTCCTTGAAATCCGTCATTATTCCTTTTTAATTGGGTATATATCAGTAATGTTGACATAATTATTATAGGAAAGCCGTAGTAATATGTACTAGGTCTATATAACTACTGCTCATATATCTTTCAATGATTCGGAATAAAAAGCTTAGCATGTGTGAATTCCATTTTGGGCTTTATATTGTGGTAAGAAAAAATTGAACAATATATATGGTATAGGCTCAAGGTGCTTTTCAGAACCGACAGACTGGGACCGGGAAACCAGGCAGGAAGTAAATAGTTATCCGGCAGAAAAGGTGGTATATATAAAACGTTTAAAAACGCGCCGGCACACTTATGCTTGACATATTGGCAGCTTATGCCTATAATTTTGCTAAAAATCAGTGTAAAAGGGTGTGTCACATGAAAAAGACAAATGCTGCAAGACACCTGGACAGCTTGAAAATAGATTACCTGATAAAGGAATACGAAGTGGATGAAGATGACCTTAGTGCAGAAAATGTAGCGGGTAAAATAGGTGTGCCGCTTGAGCAGGTATTCAAGACCCTTGTTGTGCGGGGGGACAAAACAGGTGTAATTCTTGCCTGTATTCCCGGTATGGGCGAACTTAACCTGAAGATACTTGCCGCGGCAAGTAATAATAAAAAGGTAGAAATGGTGCCGCTGAAGGAATTACTGCCTCTGACAGGTTATATCCGTGGAGGGGTTTCTCCCATCGGGACCAGGAAGCCTTACCCTGTATATCTGGATGAAAGTGCATTCAAGTATCCCTATGTTTCAATAAGTGCAGGCATGAGAGGATGCCAGATCCTGATAGATGCACGGGATTTGTCCCGGGTGGTCAATCCACAGGTCATAGCCGGACTTTGTTCTAGAGAGACCGAACTGTAAATATAGTAAAACTTAATTTAATATCCATGAGAATAGCATTTGAAAAATGCTGTATCATGAGATGATTAAATTTGATAGTTTTACTTTTACAATTCGTTGTCTCATTATTTCGAAATAATGATTGGGGCATTCACAGGTGTTGGAAAGACTACTGTTATCAGCCTTATAGCCCATTTCTACAGACGATTAAAACGGAGGAAAAGGATGGACAACGCGGCAATAACCATTAAAAATCTGAACAAGACGTTTGACGACTTTAAAGCAGTTGACAACCTTGGGTTTACCGTGCAGAAAGGCGAGTGCTTCGGCCTCCTCGGGCCTAATGGCGCAGGGAAAACCACTACCATGAAGATAATTTACGGGAAATCCCTCCATGATGAAAATAATGATACCGAAATAAGCATCTTCGGATATGATCCCGAAAAGGATGCCCCCACAATAAAGGCATTTTCAGGGATAGTTCCCCAGCAGGACAACCTTGATACCGAGCTAAACGTGACGGACAACCTGATTATTTACTCAAAGTTTTACGGAATGGCTTCAAGTGAAGCAAAAGGCAGGATTAAAGAACTTCTGGAGTTTATGGAACTGCAGGAGAAAGTGAAATCCAATGTTAGGGAATTGTCGGGCGGCATGAAGCGCAGGCTTACCATAGCCCGTGCGTTGATAAACCGCCCGAGGCTCTTGATACTGGACGAGCCGACAACCGGACTTGACCCTCAGGTCAGGCACCTTATCTGGAACAAGCTCCGTGAACTTAAAGAGGCAGGAGTTACGATACTTCTGACCACACATTACATGGAAGAGGCATTTCAGATATGTGACAGGATAGTCATCATGGACAAGGGGAAAAAGATACTGGAAGGGAAGCCCCGCGAGCTGCTGGCGGAAAACCTCGAAAGCTATGTGGTGGAGATATACGGTGCCGGCAGGCAGGATGTCAATTGCGGGATCGACGGGGTCAGGTGCGAGTTTTTCCAGGATAACATGTTTGCATACAGCAATGATCCGGAAAAGCTTTCAAAGCTTGCAGAGGCATTAAAGCCGGATAACTATTATATAAGGAATTCCAATCTTGAGGATTTATTCTTAAAGGTAACGGGGAGGAGCTTGAATGAACTACAATAATGAACATAGACCGCCTTCTTTTTTTAAAAGGGTCATAAGCGTATGGTACAGGCATGTAAGGGTATACAGCTCCAGTCTCTTCAGCAATGCCTTTCCGCCGTTCCTTGAGCCCCTGATATTTCTGGCCGGTCTTGGGATCGGAGTAGGCGGATACATTCAGAACATGGGGGCGATGAGCTATATTTTGTTTCTGGCAAGTGGGCTGATAGTGACAAGTGCCATGTATTCCGCTTCTTTTGAATGCACTTACGGCACCTTTATCAGATTGGAATTCGATGCGGTTTATGACGGCATGCTCGGGGCTCCGATATCACCAAGAGACCTCATAATGGGTGAGATACTATTTGTGGGTACGAAGGGGTTCATTTTTTCCTTTGCTGTACTCACAGTGATTTGGGTATTCAGGATAATAAATTATCCTTTAAGTGTACTGGCAACCCTGGTGGGCTTCCTTACGGGTGTAATGTTCGGCACCCTGTCCATGTTCATAACCTCATTTGTCAGGAATATCAACCATTTCAACTTTTATTTCACAGGACTGCTTACACCGATGTTTTTTTTCTCAGGTGTGGTGTTCCCTCTGGAAAATCTCCCGAAGGCTTTGGCCTTTATTGCCGAAGTAATACCATTAACCCATGTGGTAAGGCTGGCAAGGGCATTTTGCGTTCCGGGCGGCTTAAATCCCTATCTGCTGTTTGATCTGCTTTACTGCATGGTTTTCGTTGTCCTTGCAGGATGGCTTGCAGAAAGGGGCTTAAGCAAAAGAATGATTATATGAAAGTCAACGGGACGGGTATTTGCATTTGGGTATGTAATAAATGCCTGAAAAGTGTATAATGTAAAAGTAAGGTATTAATTAAATATAAGGCAGGGTGGTCATATGGATAAAAAAGACATGCAAAAGCTGGTTGAGACTTTGAATAAGAAAGGCTTCAACGCAAAATACTTCTCCAATGCCGCAGAGGCGAAAGCAGCAGTACTGGACATGATAGGCCCCGGTGAGACGGTTGGCATAGGGGGTTCTATGACGATTTATGACATGAAGCTGCATGAAGAACTTAAAGCAAAGGGCAATCAGGTGTTCTGGCACTGGCTGGTAGAACCCGGGGAACGGAATGATGCCCGCAGCAAGGCAGCTAACGCCGATGTATACCTTTCCAGCACAAATGCCATGACGCTCGAAGGTGAGCTTGTGAACATCGACGGTACGGGAAACAGAGTCAGCTCCATGTTTTTCGGACCCAAAAAGGTAATAATTGTTTGCGGGGAAAACAAGATCGCAAAGGATTATGATGCAGCTATCGACAGAATAAAGAATACGGCTTGTCCGGCCAATGCCAGAAGGCTCAAACTAAGTACTCCGTGTGCCGTCACAGGAAAATGCAATGAATGCAGCTCAAAGGAAAGAATGTGCAATGTCACCGTGAAAATCCAATATCCTACTACAGGCAGGGATATAAACATCCTGCTGGTCGGTGAATCTTTGGGATACTGATAGAAAGGTTTTTCCTTGCAGGCGCGGGGAATGACCGTATCACGCGGGCATTCCCCTTCGAATATAATTTGTTTGGATTCAGGGAGGGCGGACAGAGTCGTCCGCCCCTACATTGCTCTTTATAAAAAAACATAACTTTCCTATTGACTTTACAATCGCCTTTCTGCTACAATATTAAAGCACGCTGATAAACGGGCGTGCAAATACATCTGTCTCTTATACACATCTCCGAGCCCACGAGA
>CALMWN010000021.1 GCA_937873555.1 uncultured Clostridia bacterium | reverse complement strand
GAGATTACCATGCAGGCTCCAACGTCGTTGCGTGGTATTCCTTCAAATCATTTGGAAGAATATTGAAAGAGGTATACGGTGAAAATGCCGCAGCAGATGATTACAACAGTATATCAGATAAAGTAAAGCAGGATATGGAGAAGTATTGCATAATCAATGGACCATATGGCAGGCAATACATCGAGGGTGTTAATGAGGATAATTCAGTACCATGTATGGGTCATGATGGTGAGGAAAGTGATACCACACTTATGCCTTTATACGGATACTTAAAATATGATAATGAAATTTACAAAAACTACACAAAATTTGCTGTTTCAAAATTCAATCATTTCTTCGTACCTGAAACCAAGGGGCTCAGATGGCATACGAATTTAAGAACAGACGGAACTTTTCCAGGATATATCACCGGTTTTGCCAATGTCGTAGATTTAAAGAGTATGAACGGTGAAGAGGGGTATATGACTGAAATCAGAAGATTAACTGATAGTGACGGCTCCTTGTGGTGGTGGCCTTACCCGGGTAATGGCAAGTATGGAAGTGTGATCAGAAACCATATTGTAGGTAAATGTGGCTGGGCTTCAGGTGTTTTTGCAGGCTTGTTTATATCTGAGATATTGGGCTTGAAATATGATGGTGCTGCAAAGGTACTAAGCTTTAGGCCATTTAGCCCCTCAAGCGATTTCTCATGGGATGACTTCAGGTTGGGCTCAAGTATCTTCAGTGCAGGGTTTAGGAGAGCCCAAAATGAAGTGTTTGCTGTAGTAGAAAATAAGAATGACTATAGTATTAGGATGGAACTGGAAATTCCACTTGTTGACAGTTGCGATCTCAAAGGTATATTTGTAAATGATACTGAGATAAAATGCCCATATGAAATGGGAGAATTCCTTAATAAACCTACAGTAAGGCTATTGGACACCCTTTTACCTCGAGAATCAAAGAAAGTGCGGGTTATTCTCTAATGCCTTTTAACAGAAAGAAATTCTAATCCTGTAGAGGCATAAAATCAAGGTAGTGCATTTTTAACACTTGAAAACTAGAAATTTGTTGTGTTAAAAAGCACTAGTTATTATGTTATCAATATGGCCTATATATAAAACCATTTAGAAGGAGTGAAAAAAATGGATTACCCTAAGTTTGGGAAAGCTGTTCCGCCACAGGAAAAAAGTTCGTTTATCATAGGAGTTGAGTTTGATATACGCCGGTATCATCAGGCTTCAGGAGACATGTGGCCAATAACATGGGGGGCAGATGATAATTTGTATGGTGGTGCCGGAGATAACAGGAAAAGCCCCATGAACTTCTGGAGGATATCGGGTGGGCCGGATCCTGAGCGGAAATGCCACCAGATTGACTGGATAGTGGATCTTGTTGATAATCTGCCAATGGACCCAGCCATTTACTGTACAGATCCACGTGTACACCACACAATGGGAATAAAGCCGGCGGGGCTTCTAGATATTGACGGAATTTTGTATTTCGCAGTAGAGACACAAAATTATGGATCCGATCCGGAGTTTAACAGGCAGACTAATATTAATGGCTGGATAATTACTACAACTGATTACGGCAAGACATGGAACAGGGAAGCAACTCCGGTGGACTTCTTTTCAGGTAGGCTTGCTTCATGCCACTTCATTCAGTTTGGCAGAGGTTATGAGGGCTCAAGAGATGAATATGTTTATGCACATTTCCCATCAGCGGATGACGGAAAGAGTTATTGGGAAAATGGAGATTATATACTTCTAGGAAGGGTGCATAAAGATAATATACTGGTAAGGAATCAATGGGAATTTTACACAGGGCTGAATAGCAGTAATGAACCCCAGTGGAATAAGGATGACTGCCTTGCAGTTCCTGTATTTCACTATAATCGCATGACAGGGGAAAATCATGTTTCTTATAACAAAGGCATTAATAGGTACATAATGGGAAATTATGGTTTTATTGACGACCATCTGAATCCCCGCCCATACCATCAGGAAAAATGGCCAGAGACTGCATACAGAAGTCAGCTGACCCTCTATGAAGCTTCCGAGCCATGGGGCCCATGGTCACTCTTTTATCAGGATGATGACTGGGGTACATATGGCGATTACCAGCCAAACTTTCCACCAAAGTGGATGAGTGAGGACGGAAAGACTATGTATATGGTATCCTCCGGAACCTACGATGATTATAATTTTACTGTGCAAAAATTGACTGTTACATTGAAAGATGATGAGTAAAGGGGTGTCCTAAATGGTTAAGCAGCCTGTATTTAAAAATTGGGATGAGCTATTCGATGCTCCAAAATCTGAATTCTTCAAAGGTCACACAAAAGATACTATATTTGATAGGAATAAACCAGGCTTATCGCTTAATACGGAAGCATTGTTTACACAGTCCAATGCCAGGGTTCTTATAGCTCAGGCCGCAAACGGTACTTTCAGGTTCATTTCCACTCCTACCCAGGTTTATCCTGCACCTACTTGTGAAAGGGAGTTGGGATTAAGGCCAGGTATGTATTACCATACCGATATGGCTATGTACATAGGCAATCTTGCATATAGCATATCCATTGATTCAGGCAGTAAGACAATAGACCTATCAGGTGACGAAAGGGATAACGAAACAGTATATGCCGACCACTACCTGCCTATGACAAGAACAACTGAGAATGAACTTGATATCTCAATTATAAGCCTTGCACCCGTAGCAGCAGATGCGAAAAGTGCTCCTCTTGCACCTGCGCCCTTTCCGGGTCCTTCAGGTGCCATCTATGCCTTGCGCATATACAATAAAGGCAGTGAACCTGTAAAGGGTAAGATTATCCTGAAAGCAAGTGATCTTCTTATAGGACACTATGAAGATGTGAATCCAGAAATCCGGGAGTTCAAGTTTCCCTCAATTGACTTGCGACAGGAAACCCTTATACTTTCAAGACCATACGGATCAGTAGGTATTCATCTACATAAAGGAAAGTGGATTAAAAGGAATGGCTGGTTGGAATCAGAACGTGAGTTTAGTATATGCCCAGGAGAAGAAACCATATTTGAGACCCATATAGCTATAGGTGAGAAATACAGCGATATCATGTCTGTAATTTATGGATTCCACCTTCGTAGTGTACTTGACTGGTTGAACCTTACATCAGCTTTCTGGCGCTCCAGACTTGGACGACTGCAGGTTGGAGCTGTAAATGCTGAAACAGAGGCCCGGGCGTCCCTGGATATACATATTCGAAGCCAGTTTGACAACTTCAACTGTCTGCAGACTGATTCCAAAGGAAACCTTCTTTCACACTTGCAGGGGGCACCTGCACACCGGTTCGGCACAATATGGGGAATTGATGTAGAACCAACAGCTGTGAGTATAGTAAACATTTGTCCTGAGCTTACAAAACAGGTCATGCTTTTTTTTATGAACCGTAGCCGTGTTCCACTTGGCAATGGAGCACCTGAGCATTCCATGGCGATATTGGTGGCACCGGTAATCATTGCACGTAAATGGCTTGAAATTACTGGAGATATGGACTTCTTTAAAAGCAATATAGAAGTTTTGTCTGCTCTGAAAGATATAATGGACGAAGTCCTGTCCATGAAAGCCTCCGGCGAAACCTTGTTCCCCTCTATATATTCAAGTGACGGAGAGGTTGGAAGACGCTACGACTATGGTACTAATGTAAAAGTATGGTATGCATTTGATTCTATGGCATATATACTGAGAAAGCTAGGATGCATGGATGAAGCAAATTTGTATCAAGAAACTGCAAATGATATAGGCCCATCAATACATAGGTCTATGGTCATTGATGGGCCTTTCGGTAAGCAGATATCAGGTGGAACAAATCTTGGGGAAGACCCAGGGAATCTATATATACCTGAGGAAATACCATATTATGATGGAGAAGACACTTCAAGCATGTTGGCCCCCATATACGGAATATCCGGCTTTGATTATGAGCCATGGATTAACTACCACCGCTTCGCCCGCTCAATCTTTTGCCCGCATTATGATCCTGAATTCGATACCCTGCTCTGGAACCCAGCAGAAGCGATAGCAGTTGATGGAACAGCCCTTGTTTCCAGAGTAGGAGGAAGCACCACTTTGCATGAAATGAAAGAAGCTTTTAATATACTTAAGAAGCTTGGAATAGATGATGTGACAGGAAGCCTTTTCTGGTGGCCATACAGCTACAATGAAAAACGTGTTACTACCAGATGCAGTCAGGGGCAGGGTGCTTGGGTATGGCAATACATGCAGCAATGGCTTGGGATTAAGGTAGATGCTATTGATAAAGTATTGACATTATCACCCAGAGGTCTCCTTTCTAAGCTTTCATGGAAAGGCTTCAAGGGTGTACATCATAATTTTGATATACACTGGAACGAGGATGGAGAAACTGCTGAAGCAAGAGTCAAAAATAACAGCAATAAAACCTGGACGATAAATATTGGATTCAGACAGGTTAGCACAGGGGCTAGCGATCTAGTATCCTGGCAGTCATATAAAGTAGGTCCGGAAGAAGAAGTGGGAATGCATAATCACTCATATTTAAAACTAAAGAATGAGGGCTTGGATAGAAAGACTATTGTTAAAACTGAGATTGCAGCATTTGGGAATCTGGACGGAGTGATTTTCAAGCGCTATGGAGCAGCATATTTTGCAGATCCATGGACCTGGAACAAGCGAAATGTGCCCCTTGCGTTGAGATTTATTGTAGGCAATGGAAGTGAAGAGGATTGGAATTCTGTATCTGTAGATCTGAAATTACCTGACCAATGGGAAGTGCAAGGCCGACAGCCGGGTTATATGTCGCTTCTGGAAAAGATAAACTTCTCTGGAAAATCTGCTAGCATCAAGCTTGGTGCACTGGAAAGGCTGAACAGAACTGTTGCAGCTTTTTCATTAAAAAGGCCTAATACATACCTTTTTAATGACAGCTGGTCAGAAGAATACAGATTCCACCAGCCTAGCCAGCCAGGTAATGAAATCAATCTATATACAAAGGATGTAGGGGCGACTGAGGAACACTTCTTTGAAGCGACTTTAAAGGTGATGACAAAGACAGGCAAAGAAATCCAGAGAAAGCTGACAGTTCCTGTCAGAATCCGTCCATTCAGTGAATATCCTGGCAATCAGAGATAATACTGATTATTGGATAATAAATTTTCATAGTGTGAGAATAATTTTGTAGAAGTTAGGATCAGCATGGGAAATAAATCAATCGCAGAAATATGAAATTTTGGTATTGACGAATACAATGGTCAAAAGATAAGGGGTGCAAATATGATTTACAAACATCCGACAGAGATTCCCAAGAGTGATAAGATCAAAGGTTTGAGATGGACAGGTGAGAGGGTCCCATATCCAGTTAATGAGATACACGGCGATACATATCCTCTTGCCTGGGGAGATGATGGAGAAATATATACATCTGCTGGCGACCCCAACTGGGCTTTTGTAGATGGAAAACCAACTCCTCTAACATGGCAGGAAGCCATTGAAATGCCGGGTATATATCCTCACATGGGTGGATTGGATATTGAAAAGATATCTGGCACGGGGAAGTGTTTTGCAATAAAGCGCGTCAACAGTATGCCTGGATTAACAGGGCCTGGGGGAAGAGGGCCAAAGCCTACAGGACTTGTAAGCGTAAATGGTTCGCTGTATCTTGCCGTACAAAACCTTCTAGGTTCTAAGCCCCCAAGGTTTGGTGAGAAATCACAGCATGGCTCAGATGCCACAATCCTGCGTTCAGATGATTACGGTTTAACCTGGTCTCCTGATATCCAGTCATGGTGGCCTGAGTTTGAAGCAAAGTACTACAGCCGGAAAGAGTGGAAATGGGTTAATTCTCCGGAAGATCGAGAGTCCTACAATGGATGGAAGCCAATGTTCCCGGGTAACCTCTTTGGAGGCCCCTCATTTATACAATTTGGACAGGATAATTCAGGAGCCCTTGATGATTATGTTTATGCAGTATCAGGGGACCAGTGGGACAATGGAAACGAGATGCGCCTTGGAAGAGTACCCAAGGGTGGGATAATAGATGAAAAGGCATGGGAATTTGCTGTATTGCAGGATGATGGCAGTGTGCAGTGGACAAATAAACTTGAGGAATCAAAACCTGTCCTGATCATAGAAAGACATCTTGGAGTGCCTGAAATGGTATATTTCCCAAGTATTGGAAGGTATCTTCTTCTTACATGGGGTTTACATAAGGATTTTCATGTAGAGGCTGGAAGTGAATTGACAGTGCTTGAGTCTGAACATCCCTGGGGCCCTTTTAAGCTGGTTCACTATGAGGAAATATGGGATAGCGTGAAAGTATGCCCATATTGCCCAAGAATCCCTATGAAGTGGTTTGATGAAAAGACTATGTCCGGATGGCTCCTTCATTCCGGAAACTGGTTTTCAATGGATCCATGGTACAGGATGCATATAAAACCCTTCGAACTCTTGTTTTAAGCGTTATCTACCTAAATAATAAATATCTATATATGAGGAGGACTCAAAATGTACAAACATCCTTTAGAAGTTGAAAGAAGTTCTACTATCCGGAGCATTTCATGGCTTGAAGAGAGAAAGTCTCTAGCCACAGGCGGAGTGTACGGGGATACATATCCTGTAACATGGGCAGCTGACGACAACCTCTATGTTGGGACAGGAGATCCCATGTATTCTATGGTTGACGGCAGGCCGCGTCCCAGTACATGGCGTGAAGCTTATCGCGACCCCAAGTTATATGGAGCAATGGGGGGACTAGCTTTTGAGATTCTGACAGGCTCACCACAAGATTTTGACATATTCAGGGTTAATGACATGGAAGGCTTTACAGGCCCAGGAGGTGGAGGCCCTAAACCTACAGGGGTAATATCAGTTGATGGGACTATCTATTACGCTATGCAGAATATGCTGGGTATAAAAAAGACGAGGTTTCGCCCGGGCAGCCAGCATGGAAGCGATGCAACAATAATTAAATCGACTGATTACGGTAAGACATGGACTCCAGACCTAGAGACGTTATGGAAGGAATTCGAGGCAGAGCATTTTGACAGAAACGTACTTCTCAGCCCCAATATTAAGGAGTGGAAAACCCCGGATGAAGCAAGGGAAGAGTATAAAGGGTGGAAACCAATGTTTCCTGGGCCTCTTTTTGGCGGCCCAACCTTTGTACAGTTCGGAAAAGACAACATGGGTGCTATAGATGACTATGTTTATGCTGTATCTGCAGACCAGTGGGACAATGGCTCTGAGCTTCGCGCAGGCAGAGTAAAGAAAGATAAAATCATGGATGCAGGCGAATGGGAGTTTGCAAAGAAAAAAAACGGTAAATTTGTTTGGGAAAAGGGACTTGAAGATTCAGATCCAGTGCTTGCCATCGATGGACACATAAGCACACCTGAAGTAATATACAGCCGGAAACTTGGCAAGTATATACTTTTTAACTGGTCACTCCACCGCGACTTCTATCCATCAGAAGGCAGCTCTCTGTCAGTCTTTGAGGCCGACAGTCTCTTTGGTGACTGGAAGTTGGTACATTATGAATGGATGTGGGAGAAACAGGAAGCATGTCCCTACTGCCCAAGAGTACCGCTAAAATGGTTTGACCAGGAAAATTTAACCGGATATCTGCTTTTTTCAGGCAGCTGGTGGATTAAAAACCCCTGGTACCGCCCTCACGTGAGAAAGTTTAAATTTATAATGGCTGATGAGGTAATTAAAGGAACATATGTTTATAGGTATTAAAACTGAATTGTCAAAACAATTGTGTTGTGTTAAAATCATTTAAAACATCAATTACTCCAGAGTAGATGCCATCTGACCTTACCTCAATAAAACAGACACTCGAAACGGCGTGTATCTCGTTTTTCCTTATCATTACTCCAAATTTCAACTTTTGAAAAGAAAAATATAAGCAATTATACCGCCTGCCACTTTGTCAAGGCTAAAGTGAACGCCCAAAAACAGGGCGGCCTTGACAAGAAGAAGGGCTACGAAGGTCGCGGTTTAGTGTCTGTGCTTTTTCTTTTCTTTTTTCCTCTTTTTTCTTTATCTTTTTCCAGACTAAGCCGCTTTGCGTTTCTGACACGGGCAAATATAATCATTTGAAGAATGCAGCCTATCTCGGTTATAAAATATTTCGATGTATTCAAACACTACAGCTTTGGCTTCGTCAATAGTTTTGAGCTTCTTGTCACTCAGCCATTCGCTTTTTAGTTTACCCCAGAAGGATTCCATTGGAGCATTATCCCAGCAGTTACCTTTACGGCTCATGCTGCAGGTAAAGCCATTTTTCTTTATAATTTCCTGATACTTGTTACTGCAATACTGCGACCCTCTGTCAGAGTGAAGCAATAGACCAGCCTTGGGGCTATACCTTCCAATTGCCTGGTTCAAAGCTTCCATAACAAGCTCTTTCTTCATGTGCGTCTGCATTGACCAACCTACTATACTCCTGTCATATAAGTCAAGGATACCGGCAAGGTATAAAAAGCCTTCATCCGTTGCTATATAAGTGATGTCGGAAACCCATTTCTGGCAAGGTGCTTTTGCAGTAAAATCTCTGTTAAGGATATTTTCTGCAACTGGCAGGTTATGATTTGAGTCAGTTGTCTGAGGTCGGTACTTTTTGGATGTCTTTGACTTAAGCCCGTTTGCTTTCATTAATCTGTGGACTCTGCCTTCACTGGCCCTCATATCTTCCGGCAATATCTTTGCAATCCGCTTATATCCATATATTTTATGCTTTTTTACAAATAGCTCCTTGATTTTTTCTAAAAGCTTTTTGTTTTCTTTCTTCCGTTTGCTTTCGGGCCTGCTTTGCCATGCATAGAAGCCACTACGCCTGACATCAAGCACTTTACACATATTTGTAAGTTTGAAGTTTTCAAGGTTCTCACGTATGAATTCAAACCGTTTTACTTTTGGTTCTTTGCAAAGTAGGCCGCCGCTTTTTTTAATATTTCATTTTCCTCTTTCAAATTTTCATTCTCTCTTTTGAGGCGGCGTAGTTCCTCGTCTTCTGGTTTTAATTTACCACTTCCAGGAAAAGCATTTGCTGCATCCTTCTTGAATTCTCCAATCCATTTGTATATAGTATTCTCATGGATGCCAAGTTCCTCTGCCAAATCAGCAACATTTTTATCCTTTGAAATGGCTCTGCGAACTACCTCGATTTTGTAATTTTTGTCATAACGTTTTACTGACATTTTTAATCCCTCCACTGGTTTTATTATACCAGCTATTTTGGGTGTCTATCAAATCGGGGTAGGGTCAATATATACAGGGATCATAAAAAGATACGTTCAAAAGTAAGCCTGGTCGCCCCTACCGCCGACGTCGGTACGGATAATAACCTTACCGTCAGGCAGAACCTGGAATTCTGGGCGGTGGTATACAATCTTGAAGAGGAGCTGAGGCAGCAGAGAATTAATGAATTGCTCAATTTTTTAGGACTTAAACAATATGAAAGCCATTGGCCAATGAGCATATCAGCAGGAATGAGACAGAGGCTTGCCATTGCCCGGTCGCTTCTTGTAAAAAACCCCATACTGTTTCTCGATGAGCCCACCGTCAAGCTGGATGCCAAAGGTGCCCAGTCGGTACGGGAGTTTATAAAAAAGATCAACAAGGAATTCGGAATTACCATTATTCTCACCACCCACTTTATTTTTGAGGCGGAGGAGCTTTGCGGCAGGGTTGCAATCATGGACAGAGGCGGGATAATAAGCTGTGACACCGTAAACAATCTGAGAAAAAACCTTCAGAAATACGATTCAGTCTCTATAGAATGCAGTCTTTTACCGGAAGATATCATAAGAGAGATCAGTTCGTGGGAGAATGTCGTAGCCTGTGAATACTCAGACGGTAAAATCAGATTATCCTCCGGGAGACTGGAAGAGACCCTGCTTAACGCATTAAAATTTCTGCGTGAAAGAGATGTAGAGATTTATTCAATTGATACCAATGAACCTACACTTGAAGATGTCTTTATTAACACAATCAAAACCGGAGGCAAGAGCTAATGAAATTTTTAAAATCCAGTTTATCCTTCGCATGGCTCGAATTCAAAGCCCTTAAGTTTTACCCATCAAATCTGGTGTTGTTTGTAATACAGTCCTTTGTCACGACGGGGATATGGTTTTTCGTTTCACTGTTTTTAAAGGATTATGCAAAAGGGAGCCTGAAGGATTTCGGAGGAGATTTTGTTGCATATATGGTGATTGGAGTTATCTTCTTTCAAAACGCCGCCAATATATTATCGCTCCCGTTCCAGAGCCTGAGCACAGCCTTCTGGGATAAAAGACTGGAGATATACAACTCCTCATCCCGTGGGATATGGGCTTTTATTACCGGGAGGTTTATTTGGAACTTTTTTTATAATCTTGTCATTCAATTCTGTGTCATGCTGTTTGCTATTTTTGCTGCCGGAGTAAACGTGAGTAAAAGCATTCCCGTACTGCCCGCGATAGCATTTTACCTGTTATTTGTATTGACATGCTTTGGAATAGGGCTTATAGGAGCAGGCAATTTCTTCTATCTTGAGGTCAAACAGGGCAGGGAACCTGTGACGTGGCTGACGGATGTCCTTGCAAGGATATTTTCGGGAGTGTATTACCCGTTGTCGGTACTCCCGGCTTCAATCGGGTTTGTATCATATTTCGTGCCCCATACGTATGCTCTTCAGGGCATAAGACTGGTACTTATCGGTGGAAACGGCTTTGACAATGCCATGGTGCGAAACGACCTTTTTATGATGCTGCTCTTTTGCGCCTTCAGTTTGTTCACCGGCATATTTGTACTCAATAGCGCCATAGCAAAAGCCGAGAGGACAAACGGAGTTGGTATGGTGATTTAGTAGAATATAAAATGAGGGGGTATTAATGATGTCACTTCAAATATCAGGGTATGTGGAATTGCCGGAACATACCTGTAAAGGCGGGTTCGACCACGCAGACATCCACACCGGCAAAGGCTTGCTCTATGTAGCCCATACTGCCAATGACGCCATTGATGTGATTGACTGCAGGAACGACAAATACCTTTATTCAATAAACAACCTGCCAAGGGTGGCAGGGGCCCTGGTCTTCGAGCCTGAAGACCTTGTCTTCACATCAAACCGCGGAGAAACAACGGTAAACCTTTTCAAATGCGGCAGAGAAGAAGAACCGGTCAAGGTGGACGTGGGAAACAACCCCAATGGGCTTGCTTATGATCCTGAAAGCTGTCTCCTTCTGTGCGGAAATGTGAGTGAGCCGTATACGGTTTCCATCGTCGATGTGAAGAAAGGCTCCATGCTTTGCAGTGTTCCTGTTCCCGGACGGACCCGCTGGACGATGTTCGACAGAAATACGAAAGCCTTTTACATCAATATAAACGAGCCTGCCAGGATTGCGGTCATTGAAAGGGACAGCCCGTCCAGGGTGGCAAAATACATTGACATTCCGGCCTCAGGCCCTCATGGGCTCGGACTGGATGAGGACAAAGGCCGGCTGTACTGTGCGTGTGATGAAAAGAAGCTCATTACACTGGACATTGGCAGCGGAAGAGTAATAAACGAGCTGGCTCTGAGCGGCGGACCGGACGTGGTCTTCTTTAACAAGGCAAAGCAGCATCTGTATGTCGCCATAGGCAATCCAGGGGTAATTGACGTGATAGATACCGGGGCCATGAATCTACTTGAGACTATGGAAACGGAAAAAGGAGCGCATACTATTGCATTCGATTCAGTTTCGAACAAGGTTTATGCCTTTCTTTCTGAGACTCATAGGGCGCTGGTGTTCATAGACAATTAAGTTTTTACATGATATTGTTTATTGCAGATTATAATATCCGGCTTGGATAATAAGGGAATCAACTTCTATGGAACAGGACATCGAAAAAACACAGAATTACATACTTTTAGCCGATAATACACGTCTGCAGGAATGTATTGCTTTCCTACTGGAGTCCCCGATACTGGCAGTTGACACCGAGACCACGGGACTTGACCCTTTATCAAGCAGGCTCCGGCTGGTTCAAGTTGCAGTGCCGGATAAGCCTGCAGTCATTTTTGACCTGGATAGGCTACAAAACGGTGGCGTTTCATCTTTAAAAGAATTACTGGGCGGAAGCTCGATAAAGGTATTTCAAAACGCGAAATATGATTTGAAGTTTCTGACCAGAGCCGGAATACATGTAAAGGGACAGATATTTGATACAATGATTGCAGCACGCCTTCTAAAAACGACCGGCGGACCTCCGGGATACGGGCTGGACGACCTGGCAAAGCACTACCTTAATGCGGATTTGCCCAAGGATCAGCAGGCGAGCGATTGGAGCGGCGATTTGACGGACAGGCAGCTGGAATACGCCGCAAAGGATGCAGCAATTCTACTGGATTTACGTGAAGCAATGCTGCCGGAATTAAAGTACGGCAAGCTGATAGAAATTGCGAAAATAGAATATGACTGCATACCTGCCGTTGCTGAAATTGAATTGAACGGAATGCTTCTGGACCGAAAAAAATGGGAACACCTCAGCATCGAATTAGAAGAAACGCGGTCCCGAACAGCGGCATTTCTCAAGTCACAGCTTGGAGGCTCAATTGTGCAGATTGGTTTTTTCGAAGATGAAGAACTAGGAATCAACCTGGACAGCCAGCAGCAGGTGCTGAAGGCATTAAAGGACAAGGGCATTCAAATAAACAATACTTCTCATGAAGAACTCAGTTCCATAGCTGAAAAATATCCTGTAGTTAGGTCATTGCTTGATTACAGGAAAGCTGCAAAGGCAATCCAAAGCTTCATAAACAGTCTTCCAAAGTATATTCATCCCATAACGGGCAGGAAACATCCGGATTATCATCA